>NZ_JBVHEH010000006.1:0-163874 GCF_055562955.1 Kitasatospora sp. NPDC015121 | reverse complement strand
GGGGCGGGGGCCGGCTCCGGGGGGGGGGCGGGGCCGCGGGGGGGGGGGGGGGCCGCGGGGGGGCGCACAGCCCCCCGGGCGGCGCCCCCCCCCGCCGGGGGGGGGGCGGACGACGGCCTCGGCGGCACCGTGCGCGACGTCGGCCGAGAGCAGCACCAGGAAGCTGCCGATCACGCACAGTCCGGCCGGGATGCCGGTGGCGAGCCGGACCAGCGCGGCGCGCTTGGTCTCGTACGCCTCGCGGGTGAGCACCGTGCGGGTGTCGTGGCGCTGCAGGTAGTAGCCGGCCGCGTCCTTGCGGGCGTCCTCGGCGCCGCCGGCGGTGGCCAGGCCGAGGCCGACCAGGCAGAGCGCGATCCCGTACCAGAGCTTCAGCCCGCGCGGCAGGTGCCAGACGTACAGCACGGGGTCGAACCAGCCGCCGTGGCGCGGGCAGGGGATGGCGACCAGGCAGCGCACGAGCGCCGCGAGCAGCAGCAGCCCCACCGCGCCGGCCAGCCCCGCCCACAGCCAGACCGGGGCGACCAGCCGCAGCGGCGGCGCGGTCGCCGCCAGGCAGAGCAGCTCCGCCGCGAAGAGCCCCCACGCCGTGGCGAAGGACACCCGGTGTCCGCCCGTCAGCGCTTCCACGCCCCGCCCCCGTTCCCGATCTTGTGAAACCGGGGCAGCCTACCGCCGCGCCTCCCGCCGCCCCCGCCCGGGTGCCGCGACCGGCTGCGCGGACTCCGCCGACTCCGCCGACTCCGCCGACTCCGACCTCGCCGCAGCCGTCGGCTCCGTCGGTCGGGGCGGGTCAGCCGAGGTCGTCGGGTTCGGCGTCGCTGAGGCCCAGGCGCAGGTGCTCGATGTGGTAGACGGCCTGGTCGAGGAGGCCGGCGACGTGGTTGTCGTACAGCTCGTAGACGATCGAGCGGCCGTTGCGGCGGCCGACCACCAGGCCGAGGTTGCGCAGCAGGCGCAGTTGGTGCGAGCAGGCGGACTGTTCGAGGCCGGCGGCGTGGGCGAGTTCGGTGGCCGCGCAGGGGCCTTCGCGCAGGCGGGAGAGGATGAGCAGCCGGGAGGGCGTGGCCAGGGCCTGGAGGGTGGTGGCGATCCGGGCGGCGCTGTCGGCGTCCAGGGGGGTGCGCGGGACGGCGCTCTTGGCGGGGGAAGCTCCATGACCCATGTCGACCATCGTACAACCGATGCATGAATGAGCCTTCATATGTTCATGTATGGTGGCTCGGTCGCCCTCCCCCGCTCACCCCCCGAGGTCTGCCGCCGCCATGTCCGCCACCCTGACCGAGCGCCCGACCGGGGCCGCCCCTTCCCGGACCGGGGCCGCGCCGCGCCGGCGCACCCGGGTCCTCGCCCTGCCGGAGGCCCGTTGGGCCGCCGCCGCGCTGGCCGCCTTCCTGCTCGCGCTGCCGCTCCAACTGGCGGGCGCCCCCGCCTGGGCCTGGGGCCCGCCGTACGCGCTCGCCTACGCGTGCGGCGGCTGGGAGCCCGGCTGGGCGGGGCTGCGGGCACTGCGCGGGAGGACCCTGGACGTGGACCTGCTGATGGTGGTGGCGGCGCTCGGCGCGGCCGCGATCGGGCAGGTGCTGGACGGGGCGCTGCTGATCGTCATCTTCGCCACCTCCGGCGCGCTGGAGGCACTGGCCACCGCGCGGACCGCCGACTCGGTCCGCGGCCTGCTCGACCTGGCCCCCGCCCGTGCGACCCGACTGCTCGCCGACGGCACCGAACAGAACGTCCCGGTCGAGGAGTTGGCGGTCGGCGAACTGGTACTGGTGCGCCCCGGCGAGCGGATCGGCGCGGACGGCACGGTGCTGGACGGCAGCAGCGAGGTCGATCAGGCGAGCATCACCGGCGAGCCGCTGCCGGCCGCCAAGCGGGCCGGTGACGAGGTGTTCGCCGGGACGCTGAACGGCACCGGCGCGCTCCGGGTGCGGGTCGGCCGGGACGCCGCGGACTCGGTGATCGCCCGGATCGTGCGGATGGTCGAGGAGGCGTCGGAGACCAAGGCGCCCACCCAGCTGTTCATCGAGAAGGTCGAACAGCGGTACTCGCTGGGCATGGTGGCCGCGACCCTGGCGGTGTTCGCCGTCCCGCTGCTGGTCGGCGCGGCCTTCGCGGACTCGCTGCTGCGCGCGATGACGTTCATGATCGTGGCCTCGCCGTGCGCGGTGGTGCTGGCGACCATGCCGCCGCTGCTGTCCGCGATCGCCAACGCCGGGCGGCACGGCGTGCTGGTGAAGTCCGCCGTGGTGATGGAGCGCCTGGGCCGGGTGGACACCACCGCGCTCGACAAGACCGGCACCCTCACCGAGGGCACCCCGCAGGTCACCGACGTCCGCCCGCTGCCCGGCTCCGGCCTGGACGAGGACGCCCTGCTCGCGCTCGCGGCCGCCGTCGAGCACGCCAGCGAACACCCGTTGGCCCGCGCCGTGCTGGCCGCCGCCCGCGCCCGCGGCCTGGCGCCCACTCCGGCGTCCGACTTCGCCTCCACCCCGGGCGTCGGCGTCCGCGCGAGCGTCGACGGCCGCCCGGTGGCCGTCACCGCGCCGGGCACGGCCGTCCCCGGCGCCGCCGCCGGCGCCCTCCCCGCGACCGCCGCAGCGACCGCCGCCGGAGCCGTCGCCGAACTGGAGGAGGCGGGCCGGACGGCCGTGCTGGTCTCCCGGGACGGCGTCCCGGTCGGCGTGCTGGGCATCGCCGACCGCCTGCGGCCGGACGCCGCCGCCACGGTGGCCGCGCTCGGCGCGCTGACCGGGACGGCCCCGGTGCTGCTGACCGGCGACAACCCGCGCGCCGCCAGGCTGCTGGCGGCCGAGGCCGGGATCGCCGACGTCCGGGCCGGGCTGCTGCCGCAGGACAAGGTCGCGGCCGTCCGCGCGTGGGAGGCGGCCGGGCGGCGGGTGCTGGTGGTCGGCGACGGCGTCAACGACGCGCCCGCGCTGGCGGCCGCGCACGTGGGCGTCGCGATGGGCCGGGCCGGCTCCGACCTGGCGTTGGAGACCGCCGACGCGGTGGTGGTCCGCGACGAACTGGCCACCGTACCGGCCGTGGTGGCGCTCTCCCGGCGGGCCCGCGCGCTGGTGGTGCAGAACCTGGTGATCGCCTCGGTGTTCATCACCGTGCTGGCGGTGTGGGACCTGGTCGGCACCCTGCCGCTGCCGCTCGGCGTGCTCGGCCACGAGGGCTCGACCGTCCTGGTCGGCCTGAACGGGCTGCGCCTGCTGCGCGACGCCGCCTGGGACCGGGCGGCCGCCCGGTGAGCCGCCGCCCCCGGGGTAGGGTCACCGCCGTGACCCGAGCCGTGCCCCGAGCCGTGACCCGCCCCCTGACCGCACCCACCACCGCAGGAGCCGTCCGATGAGCCGCCGTTCCCGGGCGAAGGCCGCCGAGCAGACCCCGAGCGCGCCCGCCCGCTGCACCGTCTCGGTCTGCCGGGGCTGCTGCTGCGGCACCCCGAAGGTCCCGGTGCTCGACCACGCCGCCCAGCTCGCCGACCTGCGCTCCTCGCTCGCCGACGTCGCCACCGTCCGCCCCGTCGCCTGCCTGGACGCCTGCGAGCACGCCAACGTGGTCGTCGTCCAGCCCTCCGCCGAGGGCCGCCGGGCGGGCGGCCGGCCGGTCTGGCTCGGCCTGGTCAACGACCGCGACGCGTCCGCCGACATCACCGCCTGGATATCGGCGGGCGGCCCGGGCCTGGCCCCGCTGCCCGACATCCTCGACCTGTACGTCTTCTCCCCGTCCCGCCGCGTGCGGGAGCAGCTGGGCGGCTGAGGCCGCCACCGGCGCCGGCCGGCCACCGGCCGGCCGCGCACCACCCGCCGATGCCGGCGCGGCTGCCGGAACGGGCCGAGGAGGCGTCCGCCCGCGTCGAACCGCTCCACCCGTGACCGCCGGGCCGCAGCGTCGGCGCGCTGCCTCCGCGCCGCTGGCGCGGGCGGGTTCCGGATGGCTAGCATCCAGGATCATGCGGACGAGCGAAGGCGTGGAGTGGGCCCTGCACTGCTGCCTCACCCTGGTCTGGGTGGGCGGCGCGGAGGCGGCGCCGGAGCCGGTGCCGTCGGCCCGGCTGGCGGCGATGTTCGAGCTGTCGCCGACGTACCTGAACAAGGTGCTGCAACGGCTCACCCGGGCGGGCCTGCTGACGTCCGTCTCGGGGCCGCGCGGGGGCGTGCGGCTGGCCCGGGAGCCGGAGCGGATCACCGTGCTGGACGTGGTGACCGCCGTCGAGGGGCCCGACCCGCTGTTCGCCTGCGCCGAGATCCGGCAGCGCGGCGCCGCCGCGGCGGGCGCGGCGCCGCACGAGTTCGCCCGCCCGTGCGGCGTGGCCGGCGCGATGCGGCGGGCCGAACTGGCCTGGCGGCGCGAGCTCGCCGCCCAGACCGTGGCCGACCTGGCCGCGGCCGCCTCCCCCGCCTCGGTGGCCCGGACCCGCGCCAACCACGCCCGCCTGGCGGGCCGTTCGTAACCGGGCCGCGCCTTCGGGCCGCGTCCTCCGTCCGCCGCGCCGAGGCCGACCCCGACGGGCCCGAGGGCCCACCAGAGTCCTGCCGTCCGGGACGCACGTCGCCGCCCCGCCCCGGGCTCCGGGCGTCCGTCTGTCGGATGCGGCCTTCCACGGACCGGCATTCCGGATAAAGTTGATCCCGAATCATTCGGGACACCATACATCCCGAATGCCGTCCGTACGCTTGCCCGAGGAGTGCCCTCCTGTGACCGACGTGCTCAAGGCCCCACCCCGCCGGACCCCCGCCGAGCACGGTCTCGGCACCGTCGCCGTACTCGCGCTCGGCACCTTCGCGGTCGGCACCGACGCCTTCGTCACCGCCGGGTTCCTGCCCGCGATGGCCGCCTCGCTGCACGTGTCGACCTCGGCCGCCGGGCAGTCGGTCAGCCTGTTCGCCGCCGGGTACGCGATCGCCTCGCCGCTGCTCGCGGTGGCCACCGCCCGGCTGCCCCGGCGGACGCTGCTGGTCGGGGCGCTGGTGCTGCTGGCCGTCGCCAACGCGCTGACCGCGCTCGCCCCGAACTATCCGGCGCTGCTGGCGGCCCGGCTGTTCGCGGCGCTGGGCGCGGCGGCGTTCACGCCGACGGCGGGGGCGACCGCGGCGGCGCTGGTGCGGCCCGAGCGGCGCGGGCGGGCGCTGGCGGTGGTGATCGGCGGGCTGACGGCGGCGACCGCGCTGGGCGTGCCGCTCGGCCGGGTGGCCGCCGTCGGGCTGGGCTGGCGCTCCGCGCTGGGGGTGGTCGCGGCGCTGACCGCGCTGTGCGCGCTCGCGGTGCGCCTGGCGCTGCCCGCGCTGCCGGGCACCGAGCCCGTCCCGCTGCGGACCCGGCTGGCGGCGCTGCGCCGCCCGGGCGTGCTGGGGGTGCTGCCGCTGACGGTGCTCGGGATGGCCGCCTGCTACGTGCCGTACTCGTACAGTGTGCCGGTGCTGGCCGCCGTCGGGGTCTCGGGGCGGTCGGCGGTGGTCGCGGCGCTGGTGCTGTACGGGGCGGGCGCGGTGGCGGGGAACCTGCTGGCCGGGCGGTTCGCGGACCGGCGCGGGCCGGTCCGGGTGCTGGCGGTCGGGTACGCGGCGATGGCGGCGGCGTTCGCGGCGATGGCGGGCCTGGCGGCCGGGCACGCCCGGGCCGGGGTGGTGGCGGTCGGGGCGCTGGTGTTCCTGTGGGGCGCGAGCAGCTGGTGCCAGACGCCGCCGCAGCAGCTGCGGCTGCTGGCGGCCGCGCCCGCGCAGGGGCCGCTGCTGGTGTCGCTGAACGCGTCCGGGGTCTACCTGGGCATCGGCACGGGCAGCGTGCTGGGCGGGCTGGTGCTGCCGGCCGGCGCGGCGGCGGTCTTCGCGCTGGCGGCGGCGCTGGCGCTGGCGGCCGGGGTGCTGCTGCGGGCGACGGCGGGGCGGGCGGGCGACGCCTCCGCCGGCGGGGCCACCGGGTGAGCGCTACCGCCGGGTGAGTGCTACTGCATCCACATGAACGGCTGGCCGGCCACGGCGGCGGCGGAGCGGTTGCTGGTGGTGAGCAGCGCGTCGGGGGCCTCCCCGGCGCGCTGGTCGAGGTAGCGGGTGACGGTGATGGTGATGTGGTGGCCGACCAGTTCGACCCGGGTCGCCGACATCGGCTTGACGCCCGCGGCGGGGGCGAACAGGCCGTCCGGGTAGGTGAATTCGAACTCCCCGACCTTCTCCCGGACGGCCTGCAGGGCCTTGCCGGCCGCCTCGGGGTCGAGGAAGCGCAGCACCGTGACGCTGGAGACCACCGGCTGGTCGGAGCGGGTCAGCGCGACGCCCAGCCAGCCCTGGCAGCTCAGCTCGGCCAGGACGTCGCGGGACTTGTCGTTCTGCACGGCCCGGCAGTCCGCCCCGTCCCGGGCGGCCGAACGGCGGGCCCGGTAGCCGTCGTACTCGTAGGCCCGCTGGGACGGGAAGTACCGCTCCGTCAGGAAGGACTGGGACTCGGTCAGCGGCTGGACCGGCTGCCCGTCGGCGGTGGACGCGGCGGGCTTGTCGCCGGTGGACTGGCCGGCCGGGGCCGCGCCCTGCTTCGGAGTCGCGACCACCCAGACCCCGCCGGCCGCGAGCACCGCGACGACGCCCCACAGCACGGCCAGTCGACGCCGCTCACCCGCCGCCCGGTGCCCGGCCGGCGGCTGCTCGTCGTCCGCGCGCGCGGGCGCCCCCCGCTGGATGGTCATGGCGCAGATTCTAAGCAGGTGATCGGACGGTCATTCCTTCGGGTCGAACGCACCCGCACCTTCGGACCGCCCGAGGCCGCCCGAGGTCGCCCGGGTCCATGCGGGACCGCGTGGACCGCGTGGACCTCGCGCCGCCGCAGCCGCTCCGGTCGGGATGCCGGCGATCCCCGGACCGCTCCGCCGGCACCGGGGGTCCGGGGTTCACTGTGAGCGGCGACACTGTGACCACTTGCACAGCTCGTAGGGCGATCTTCTGGCGGGTTCCCTATGGCGGACGCCGGGGCGGCCCGGGCAGGATCGGGCCATGGACCTCCTCGACATCCTGACCGACAAGGGCCTCCGCCGGGAACTCCCCACCCGGGAGGAGGCGCTGGCCGTGCTGGCCACCACCGACGACCAGTTGCTGGACGTGGTCGCGGCCGCCGGCCGGGTGCGCCGGCAGTGGTTCGGCCGCCGGGTGAAGCTCAACTACCTGGTGAACCTGAAGAGCGGCCTGTGCCCGGAGGACTGCTCGTACTGTTCGCAGCGGCTCGGTTCCAAGGCGGAGATCCTCAAGTACACCTGGCTGAAGCCGGACCAGGCCGCCGAGGCCGCCGCCGCGGGCGTCGCGGGCGGGGCGAAGCGGGTCTGCCTGGTGGCGAGCGGGCGCGGCCCGACGGACCGGGACATCGACCGGGTCGCGGACACCATCGCGGCGATCAAGGGCGCGGACGAGGGCGTCGAGGTGTGCGCCTGCCTGGGCCTGCTCTCCGACAACCAGGCCGAGCGGCTGAAGGCGGCCGGCGCGGACGCGTACAACCACAACCTGAACACCTCCGAGTCCACCTACGGCGACATCACCACCACCCACACCTACGCGGACCGGGTGGACACCGTGACCAAGGCGCACGGCGCGGGGCTGTCGGCCTGCTCGGGCCTGATCGCGGGCATGGGCGAGAGCGACGAGGACCTGGTCGACGTGGTGTTCGCGCTGCGCGAGCTGGACCCGGACTCGGTGCCGGTGAACTTCCTGATCCCGTTCGAGGGCACCCCGCTGGCCGAGGAGTGGAACCTCACCCCGCAGCGCTGCCTGCGCATCCTGGCGATGGTCCGGTTCGTCTGCCCCGACATCGAGGTGCGGATCGCCGGCGGCCGCGAGGTGCACCTGCGCTCGATGCAGCCGCTGGGCCTGCACATCGCCAACTCGATCTTCCTCGGCGACTACCTGACCAGCGAGGGCCAGGCCGGACAGGCCGACCTCGACATGATCAAGGACGCGGGCTTCGAGGTCGAGGGCGCCGACCAGACCACCCTGCCCCGCCACCGCACCCACGCGACCGCCGGCGCGGGCTGCGGCGGCCACCAGGAGAGCGCGAGCGCCTGCGGCAGCGGCGGCGGTGGCTGCGGCCCGTGCGGCGGCCACGGCGAGCCGGCCGAGCTCCCCGCCGCGGAGGCCGAGACCGACGAGGCGCGCACCGACCTGGTCCGGGTCCGCCGTCGCGGCGCGGGCACCGAACTGGCCCCCAACGCCTGATGGCCCACCAGGAGAACCCGGACGCCGCCCGGCTGCTGGAACTGGACCGGGCGCACGTCTGGCACCCGTACGGCCCGATGCCGGGCACCGCGCGGCCGCTGCTCGTCGAGTCGGCCGAGGGCGTGCGCCTGCGGCTGGCCGAACCGGTGGGCGGGCACCGGGAGTTGGTCGACGGCATGTCGTCCTGGTGGGCGGCGATCCACGGCTACCGGCACCCGGTGCTGGACGCGGCGGTGCGCGGCCAGCTCGACTCGATGAGCCACGTCATGTTCGGCGGGCTCACCCACCGCCCGGCCGTCGAACTCGCGGTCAAACTGGTCGAGTTGACGCCGGAGCCGCTGCAGCACGTCTTCCTCGCCGACTCCGGTTCGGTGTCGGTCGAGGTCGCGCTGAAGATGTGCCTGCAGTACTGGCGCTCGCTCGGCCGGCCGGAGAAGCACCGGGTGCTGACCTGGCGCGGCGGCTACCACGGCGACACCTTCCACCCGATGTCGGTGTGCGACCCCGAGGGCGGGATGCACCACCTGTGGGGCGGCGTGCTGCCCCGGCAGCTGTTCGCCGCCGAGCCGCCCGCCGGGTACGACGCCCCGACCGACCCGGCGTACGTCGCGCACCTGGCCGAGGTGATCGGGCGGCACGCGGACGAGCTGGCCGCCGTCATCGTCGAACCGGTGGTGCAGGGCGCGGGCGGGATGCGCTTCCACACACCCGGATACCTGCGCGTGCTGCGGGAGTTGTGCGACGCGCACGACGTGCTGCTGGTCTTCGACGAGATCGCCACCGGTTTCGGCCGCACCGGCGAACTCTTCGCCGCCGACCACGCGGGCGTCTCCCCGGACGTGATGTGCCTCGGCAAGGCGCTGACCGGCGGCTACCTGACGCTGGCCGCGACGCTCTGCACCGGCCGGGTCGCCCGGGGCATCTCGCGCGGCGAGGTCCCGGTGCTCGCGCACGGCCCGACCTTCATGGGCAACCCGCTGGCCGCCGCCGCCGCCAACGCCTCCATCGACCTGCTGCTGTCCCGGGACTGGCGCGGCGAGGTCCGCCGGATCGAAACCGGGCTGCGCACCGCGCTCGCCCCGTGCGCCGGACAGCCCGGTGTCGCGGACGTCCGGGTGCTGGGCGCGATCGGCGTGGTACAGCTGGACGCCCCGGTCGACATGGCCGCGGCGACCGCGGCGGCGGCCGAACAGGGCGTCTGGCTACGGCCGTTCCGCGACCTGATCTACACCATGCCGCCGTTCGTCAGCACGGACGCGGATGTCGCCGCCATCGGCCGGGCGGTCACCGCGGCGGCCGCGGCCTCCACCGCCGCCACCAGCGCGAGCGCCGGCGTCAGCTAGAACACCGGGCCACCGGGCCACCGGGCCAGGGTAGGTCGCGGAGTGGGCGGCGGCGGCCCGGCAGGTCTCGGCCGGGCGGTGCGCAGTCGTCGCCGACCCGCTCCGGACCGCCCTGGCCCGCCCTGACCCCCCGACCGCGTCGATCGCCCCCACCCTCCCCTCACCCCGCCAGGAGCACCGACACCATGTCCCCCGTCCTGTTCGTCACCGGCACCGGCACCGAGGTCGGCAAGACCCTGACCACCGCCGCGGTCGCCGCGCTATGCCCGGAACCGGTGGCGGTGCTCAAGCCCGGCCAGACCGGGCTCGGCCCGGACGAGCCGGGGGACGCGGACGAGGTGGCCCGGCTGGCCGGGCCGCTGGTGCGCCCGGTCGAGCTGGCCCGCTACCCCGAGCCGCTGGCCCCCGAGACCGCCGCCCGCCGGGCCGGGCTGCCGACCCTCGCCCCCGAGGACGTCGCCGAGGCGGTGGCCGGGCTCGCCGCCGACCACCGCACCGTCCTGGTCGAGGGCGCGGGCGGCCTGCTGGTGCGCTACGACGAGCGGGGGCGCACCCTGGCCGACTTCGCCACCGCCTGCCGGCACCTCGGCCTGGACGTCGAGTTCCTGCTGGTCGCGGCGGCCGGCCTGGGCACCCTGAACGCCACCGCCCTCAGCGCCGAGGCCCTGCGCCACCGCGGCCTGCCGCTGCGCGGCGTCGTCGTCGGCTCTTGGCCCGCCGCCCCCGACCTGGCCACCCGCTGCAACCTCGCCGACCTCCCCACCGCCGCCGGCGCCCCCCTCCTCGGCGCCCTCCCGGCCGGCGCCGCCGCCCACTCCCCCGCCACGTTCCGCCCGGTCGCCGCCGCCGCCCTCGCCCCGTCCCTGGGCGGCGACTGGGACGCCGCCGCCTTCACCGCCGCCCACCGGAGCGCCTGACGCACCCCGGCCGCGGCGCCTCCCCGCCGTTCGGCCGCAGCGCCGCCCGGCCGCAGCGCCGCCCGGCCGCAGCGGCGTCCGGGCGCGCCGGAGGCCGCCCCCGGGCGGGGGGCGGCCTCCGTGGGGGGGCGGGGCGGGTCAGCCCGCGTTCTTGCCGCTCTTGCGGGTAGCCTTCTTGGCGGCGCGCTGCTCGGTGGGGGCGTCCGCGGTGGCCAGGGTGCCGCTGGAGCTCTCCAGGTGGGCGCGGACGAACCACTGGTACTGCTCCAGGTCGCGCAGCTGCTCGATGAGCAGGTCCTCGGTGGCGGGGTCGATCTTGCCGGCCAGCTCGACGGCGTTGCGCAGTTCGGTGATGACGCCGTTGTAGACCAGGTCGAGGGCGCCCAGGTGGGCGATGGCGTCGGCCCGGCCGATGCTGTAGTCGTCCCAGCCGCGCTCGGCGACCAGGCGTCCGGGCGTGCCGTACGCGACGCCGCCCAGGGTGGCGATCCGCTCGGCGACGTCGTCGGCCATCAGGCGCACCCGGTCGACCTGGGGGTCGAGCATCTTGTGGACGGCGATGAAGTGCGGGCCGACCACGTTCCAGTGGATGTGCTTCAGGGTGAGGTGCAGGTCGTTCAGCGCGTGCAGTCGCCCCTGCAGTGCGGCGATCAGTTCCGCCCCCTGCTCGGTGGTCAGGCCGGGGACGGTGTAGGCGGGGCGGTCGGCGGAGCGGGCCACGGTGGTTCTCCTCATCGCGGGGTCGGTCACGGGGTCGGACACGGGTCGGATCCGAACGGTGTCGTCCTGACGCCTCCCCCATTCCGCGCGAGTCATGGCTATCGATCCGCCGAACGGGTGAACGCCTCCCCTCGTCCGCCGGAGCGGGCGCCCCCCGGGGCGGCGCCCGGCCCGGCCCGCGCGTCCACCGTGGTGACCTGTCTGCGTGGCGGCCGGGGTGTGCGGAGGGCTCGGCATAGCGTCGGGGGATCTGCGGCGTGACGAGAGGACCAGCGATGCGACGGGCCACCGTGACAACTTCCGCCCTGGCCGTACTGGCCGCGCTCGGGGCCGCGGGGGCCGCCCCGGCGGCGGTGCCCGGGCCCGGGGCGGGCGAGGCGGTGGTGACGGTGCGCACGGGCGGGGACCGGACCGGCGCGCAGGCGGTCGGCCCGCTGGCGGGCGTCCGGCTGGGGCTGTTCGCGGCGGCGGGGGACGCGGCGCCGGTCGACCCGGGGTGGGGCGTGTGCGTCTCGGACGCCGACGGCGACTGCTCCTTCACGGTGCCCGGCACCGGCCCCGGCGGAGCCAACGCGGGACGCCAGCTCACGGTGCGGCAGCTGGACGGCGGGGCGCCGGCGGGCTGGTTCGCCAACCCGGTGCTGCGCACGGGCCCGGGCAGCGGCTCGGACTCGGTCGCCTCCCCGTACGCCTTCACCACCCCGGCGCTGGCCGCCGGGAACACCTACCGCTCGACCGCCGACTTCATGGTCAGCGACGACTACAAGAACCTGCCGACGGCCTCCGGCGGGGTGTGGCAGAACTCGCGGGACAACCCGCCGCTGCCCGTGCACTGCGGCCTGGACGTGGCCCTGGTCCTGGACCTGTCGGCCTCGGTCGGCAGTGAGCTGCCGTTCCTGAAGGCCGCCGCCGACCGCTTCACCGACGCGCTGACGGGCACGCCCTCGCGGCTCGCGGTGTTCTCCTTCGACCAGGCCTCCCCGGCGACCAGCGTGGACGCGAACCACCCGGAGCTGCACCCGGTGTCGACGCCGGCCGGCGCGGCGGCGTTCAAGTCGCTGTACGCCGGTTGGACGCTCGGCAAGGGCACCAACTGGGACACCGCGCTGTGGTCGGTGGCGAAGGCCGACCCCGGGTACGACGCGGTGGTGGTGCTGACCGACGGCAACCCGACCCGGTTCGCGGACGACGCCCAGGGCGACGGCTCGCGGACCCACTTCCGGGACGTCGAGAACGGGATCTTCTCCGCCAACTCCGTGAAGGCGGAGGGCAGTCGGGTGATCGCGCTGGGCGTCGGCAAGGGCGTCGAGGGCGACTCCGGGTTGAACCTGCGGGCGCTCTCCGGGCCGACCGCGTACACCGACGGCGGCGACCTGACCGCCGCCGACTACTTCCAGACCAAGGACTTCGCCACCGCCGGGCAGCAGTTGCACGACCTGGCGCTGTCGCACTGCGACAACAGCGTCACGGTGGTCAAGCAGCTCGTCCCGGCCGGCACCACCGGCGAGGACACCACGGGCGCGGTGAACGCCCCGGCGGGCTGGACGTTCGGGGCGAGCACCGGCACGCCGGGGGTCGGCGGGCTGCCCCGAGAACTGACCACGACCGACGACGGAACCGGCTCGGTGGTCTTCCAGCCGGAGCTGGGCGACCTGCCGTCCGCGACCCTGGACATCAGCGAACTCCAGCAGGACGGTTACGAGTTGGTCACCAAGGGCGGCAAGAACGCGGTCTGCGTGAACCTCGACACCGGGCAGCCGGTGGAGGTCTCCGACACCGGCGCGGCCGACCGCCCGGGGTTCGCCCTGGAGCTGCCCCGGCTCGCCGCCGTCAGCTGCACGGTCTACAACCGGCCCGCCGCCGCCGTCCCGGCCCCGGCCGACCTGACGGTGGAGAAGAGCTGGCGGATCGACGGCACCACCCACCCGGAGGGCCGGCAGCCCGCCGGGTTCACCGCCACCGCCGCGCTGACCGGCCCGGGCGGCGCCGGCGCCGCCCCGCAGCCGTGGGGCAGCCCGCGCACCGGCTACCGGATCGGCGACCGGGCCACCGTCACCGAGCAGGCCGAACTGGCCGACCCCGCCTGCGTGTTCACCGACCGACGGATCACCGCGCTGAACGGCGCCCCGGTCGACCTCCCGCTCGGCAGCGCGCTCACCCTGGACACCGCGCACACCCGGGTCGAGATCACCAACACCGTCGAGTGCCACCGCACCAGCCCGTCCCCGTCCCCGTCCCCGTCCCCCGCCCCGGTCCCGCCGGGCGGCGGCGGGCACCTGGCCGCCACCGGCGGCGGGGGCACCGCCGTACTGCTCCCGGCCGCCGGCGGCGCCGCCCTCGCCGGCCTCGCCCTGCTGGCCGTCCGGGCCCGGCTGGACCGGCGGCGCGACGACGACTGAGGCGTCCGGTCGGGACCGGTCGGTTGTCAGTGCGGGACGGAAGAATAACGGTCATGAACAACGCCGCTCCGCTCTCTTCCGGCGACTACGCCGACGCCGTTGCCACTGCCACCCGGGCCGCCGCCGCCTACTACGGGGACGGGACGACGACGCTGGGGGACGACGAGTACGACGCCCTGGTACGGGCGATCGCGGCCTACGAGGAGGCGCACCCGGAGGAGGTGCTGGCCGACTCGCCGACCGGCAAGGTGGCCGGCGGCGCGGCGGAGGGGGACGTGCCACACAGCGTGCCGATGCTCTCGCTCGACAACGTCTTCTCGGGTGAGGAACTCGCCGACTGGGCGGCCTCGTTGGAGCGCCGACTGGGCCGGGCCCCGGCCGGCTGGTGCGTGGAGCCGAAGCTGGACGGGCTGGCGGTCGCGGCCCGGTACGAGGCGGGCGTGCTGCGCCGGGTGCTGACCCGCGGCAACGGCCTCGCGGGGGAGGACATCACGCACACCGCGGGCGACGTGCTGGGCCTGCCGGCCGTGCTGACCGAGC
Organism: Kitasatospora sp. NPDC015121; assembly: GCF_055562955.1. Taxonomy (NCBI): domain Bacteria; kingdom Bacillati; phylum Actinomycetota; class Actinomycetes; order Kitasatosporales; family Streptomycetaceae; genus Kitasatospora; species Kitasatospora sp. NPDC015121. The sequence continues at coordinate 149,751 of NZ_JBVHEH010000006.1, read as the reverse complement.
CGGTCGACGTCGAGCTGCGCGGTGAAGTGCTGCTGACGCACGCCCAGTTCGAGGTGGCGAACGAGATCCGCACGGCGCACGGCGCGGTGCCGTTCGCCAACGCGCGCAACGGCGCGGCGGGCACCCTGCGGGCCAAGGACCGGCCGTACCGGATCGAGTTGACGTTCTTCGCCTACAGCGCGATCGGGCTGGAGGAGGGCCTCGGTCACACCGCCCTGCTGGAGCGGCTGGCCGCGCTCGGCGCGAACACCGCGGCCTCGACGGCGGCGGCGCCGCTGCGCTGCGAGAGCCTGGAGGAGGTGCAGCGGCGGGTCGAGGAGATCACCGCGCTGCGCAGTGCGCTGCCGTTCGGCATCGACGGCGTGGTGGTGAAGGCGGACGCGGCGGCGGACCAGGAGCGGGCGGGCTCGGGTTCGCGGGCACCGCGCTGGGCGGTGGCCCGCAAGCTCGCGGCCGAGCACAAGGTGACCCGGCTGCTGGAGGTGGAGTGGGCGGTGGGCCGCACCGGCATCATCGCGCCGCGCGCCGTCCTGGAACCGGTGGTGATCGACGGCGTCACCGTCACGTACGCGACGCTGCACAACCCGGCCGACATCACCCGGCGCGGCCTGATGCTGGGCGACAAGGTGTTCGTCTACCGCGCGGGCGACGTGATCCCCCGGGTGGAGGCGCCGCTGGTGGAGGAGCGCACGGGCGAGGAGCGGCCGATCGTCTTCCCCGCCGCGTGCCCGCGCTGCGGGGAGGCGATCGACGCCAGCGAGCAGCGCTGGCGCTGCGTGCGGGGACGCAACTGCCAGGCGGTGGCGTCGATCGTCTACGCGGCGGGCCGCGACCAGCTGGACATCGAGGGCCTCGGCTCGACCCGGGCCGTCCAGCTCGTCGAGGCCGGCCTGGTCCGCGACCTGGCGGACGTGTTCACCCTGACCCGGGAGCAGCTGCTGGGCCTGGAGCGGATGGGCACCACCAGCGCCGACAACCTGCTCGCCGCGATCGAGACCGCCCGTACCCGCCCGCTGGGCCGCGTGCTGTGCGCGCTGGGCGTGCGCGGCACCGGCCGCAGCATGTCGCGCCGGATCGCCGCGCACTTCGGCTCGATGGCCGCGATCCGCGCGGCGGACGCCGCGACGCTGGCCGCCGTCGAGGGCATCGGCCCGGAGAAGGCCCGCCTGGTCGTCTCCGAGCTCGCCGAGCTCGCCGCCCTGATCGACCGCCTGGCCGACCTCGGCGTCGGCACCCAGGTCACCGAGCCCACCGCCCCCAAGCCGGCGGCGGAGGCCGCTGAGGGCGGGGAGACCGGCGGGGGCGCGGAGGCACCGGCCGCCGGCGGCCCGCTGGCCGGCGAGGCCGTGGTCGTCACCGGCTCGATGAGCGGGGCGCTGGCCGCCCTGTCCCGCAACGAGATGAACGAACTCGTCGAGCGGGCCGGCGGCAAGGCGTCCTCCTCCGTCTCCAGGCGCACCACCCTGCTGGTCGCCGGCGAGAAGGCCGGCTCCAAGCGGGCCAAGGCCGAGGAGCTGGGCATCCGCGTCCTCACCCCCGAGGAGTTCGCCGTCCTGGTCGCCGACCACCTGCCCGTGGCGGTCTGACCCGGCGGGCCCGCTACGGCGGGCGCCCGGGGCGGCGCGGCCTCACCACGCGAAGATCCGCCCGACGGCGAAGACGACGCAGCACACGACCAGCACCGCGATCACCAGCAGCGGAACCCAGCCGGGCCAGGCCGTGTGCAGCTCCACGGACTCGGGCGTGGAGATCCCGTGCGTCGTGGAGGCCTCGCACTCGGGCGTCTCGGTGGGCACGGAGTGGCCGGCCGCCCGCACCGGCGCAGGAACGGAATCGCTGACAGACATGACGTCCTCCCGGGTTCGTCGCCCGCTTCCCACCTTCCACGGTCCACCCGACGGGGCGGATGCACAAAACCGGAACCCGCTCCCGCCCCTCCCGGAGCGGGCCGGGGCGGTGGCCGCCGGCACCGGCGCGGGGTTCGCCGGACGCCGCCCCGGGTACGGACCGGCCGGGGGTGAGGCCGTGGGAACGTTGCTGTGGGGGCCCGTCGTGTGGACGGCGGCGGTGCTCGCGTTGTGGGGAACGCTCCTCCTCCGGGACGGGGTGGGGCTCATGGCGTACGTCGTGGTCTTCGTCGCGATCCTGCTCGGCTGGATGGTGGCGGTGGTCCGGCTGGCGAAGGACCAGCAGGGGGAGGCCGGCAGCATGCTGTTCCTGATGCTGGTGGTCTGGGTTCCGCTGTCCATCACCGGGGTCGGCATGCAGGACCAGCAGATCCTGCACGACCGCGGCGTCACCTCGGACGGCACGGTGGTGCGCACCCACGTCACCTCCGACCCGATGGGCGGCCGCGGCCCCGCCGTGACCGCGGTGGACGTGCGGCTCACGGACGGCACCGTCGTCCGGAACATCGACACCCAGGGCGACCGGCCCGCCCTCGACAGCCGGGTCCAGGTCACCGCGGACCCGCGCGGCACGGTCGCCACCCGCCTGGGACCGGGCCCGGACGCCCCGGGCCGCACGGTCGCCGTCGTCCTGCTGGTCCTGCTGGCGGCCTTCGCCCTCCTCACCGGTTTCCTGCTCGACTGACGACCTTGTGCGGGGCGGCTGGCGGGCCGGGCCCGCCAGGGTGCCGACCCTGCCGCCCGGGCGGCCCACGCGCTCGCCGCCCCGTCCCTCCGTACCGCCTGACGGTTCGTCGACGCCTGAACCTAGACTGCGGTGACCCGGTGGCGCCGACGGCGCCGGGCGGGTGGGAGCGGGCGGAGGGAACGGCGGAGTGGCGGGGCATGGGGCGGGTGCGGTCGAGGCGTCGACCGAACGGCTGCGGGACGGCGGGCCCGGGTCGGTCGTGGTGCGCGGGGCGGCGGGGGCGGGCAGCGGACGGAGCGCGGTGCTGACGGCGGCCTCCGACGCCTGGGGCTGCGTCCTGGAGAGCAGCGACCGGGCCGAGTACTGACCCGCCGCTCCCCCGTCCCCGTTCCCGTTCCCTTCCCCTGACCGTCCTCGTACCGGAGAGCTTCGACGTGACCGACTCCAGCACCGCCCCCGCCGTACCGGTCGATCCCCACCAGCCGCATCCGTACGTGGGCGGCCGGGCGGTGGCGCTGCGCGCGTTGGCGGCCTGGCGGGCGGGCGGGGCGGGCGGGCCGGCGGTGGTGCTGGTCACGGGTGACCCCGGCAGCGGCCGGTCCCGGCTGCTGACCGGGTTCCTCATGCTCTGCGAGCCGTCCGAGCGGGAGCGCTTCGACCTCGCCGCGCTGGATCCGGCGGCCGTGCCGCCGGGCGACCTGCCCGCGCCGCCGGTGTTCGACGCCACCGGGCTGACCGCCCTGCAGCTGCGCTGGCTGGTGGTGGACCACTTCGCGCCCGGCGCCGTCCGCGCGGCGGAGCTGGCCGGGCGGCTGGCCGGGATCGGCTCGCCCGAGCGGCCGGTGACGGTGGTGGTCGCGGACAGCGACCGGGCCGGGGTGCTGACCGGCACGGGCGAGCCCGCACGGGTCACCGACGAGGTGCTGCTGCCGCTGGCGCTCGCGCCCGGGGTGCGGCTGCTGGCCGACGTGGACCGGGCCGAGGCCGAGCGGCTGGCCTCGGCGCTGCCCGCCGGGCGGCTGCTGGTGATCGACCTGGACCGGGAGCCGTGGCGGGACGAGGCGGGGTTGCGGCTGCAGGCCGAGCACATGCTCCAGGACCCGGGCGGGGCGGCCGGGTTGGCGCGGACGGCGGCCGGTCCGCTGGTGGTCCGGCTGGCCGCCTGGTCCTCGCGCAGCCTGCCGGACGGGGTGGCCTGGGCGCCGGCGCCGCCGCCCCGTACCGTCGGTGACGTGCTCGACCTGCAGGCCGGGCTGCACGGCGTGGACGAGCCGACCCTGCGCCGGCTGCTCGCCCCGCTGGCCCTGTCCGGTCCCGGCGAGCCGCTGCCGCTCGTGCTCTGGGCGCCGCTGGCGTCGGCGGTCGCGGGCAGGGACCTCGGCCCGGCCCTGGCGGGCGGGCAGCGCCTGCTGCTGCCGTTCTTCGACCTGGCCTCGACGGCGGAGCGGCCCCCGGCCGTCCGGATCGTGCACCCGGCGCTCGCCGCAGAGGTGCGCGAGCGCTTCGGCGGCACCGTCCGCGAGGTCCGGCGCCGGCTGGCGGCCGCCCTGCTGGCCACCCTCGACGGGGACGGCCCGGGGCGGTGGGCGGGGGCCTCGGCGTACGTCCGGGAGCAGCTGGTCGGGCACGCGCTGGAGGGCGGCCTGCTGCCGGAGCTGCTGGCCGACCCGGGGTTCCTGGTGCACGCCGAGCAGGTGCGGCTGCGGGCCGCCGTCGAGCACCTGGTGGCCGGTGGTACGGAGCTGCCGGCGCTGGCGCGGACCTGGCGGCGGCTGGTGACGCTGTTCGTCCGGCAGCGGCTCGGCCCGGAGCTGCGGGCCGCCCTGCTGGAGCACGGTGCCCGCCAGGACAGCCTGCCCGCGCCGGAGTTCGGCCTGGCGCTGCCGTGGCGCACGCTCTGGGCCCGACCGCTGACCGGGGTGCGCGCGGTCACGGCGGCCTGCGGTCCGGCCGGCGGCAGCCTGCTGGTGGCCCACCGGCCGGACCGGCCGGACGGGGAGCCGGCGTGGGCGGTCTACGACGCGTCGACCGGCGAACCGGTGGTGGGCGACCCGGCCGGGCTCACCCGGCCGACCGACGGGCAGCGGACCACCACCCCGCTGGGGATCAGCACCGGCGTCGACTTCCTGCGGCTGTGGACCCGGGGTGCGGACGGGCGGCCGCCCGAGCAGGTGGCGGTGTTCCTCTCCGCCGAGCCGCTGGGCGGCGCCGACCTGACCCCGGACGGGCTGCTGCTGCTGGCCGACGCCCGGGGCGTGGCCGCGCTGCTGCCGTCCGCGCTGGCCGCGCCGCCCGCGCCGTCTTCTCCGCCCGCGCCGTCCGCTCCGCCCGTCCGGGCGGTGGGCTGAACCGTCCGTCTCCTCCCCCGGTGGCCGGTCAGTTCGCGGTGGTGGCGTCCTCGCCCGCGAGCAGGCGGGCCACCAGGGTGTCGACCAGGCGGGCGCGCTGGTCGGGGGTGAACAGGTCGGGGAGGGTGAGGCGTTCCAGGATCAGCCAGTTGAGCGCGAGGACCAGCAGCTGGACGGTGGTGGTGTCGCCGGGCAGGCCGGCGGCCTGGTGGTAGTCGGCGTTGAACCGGAGGTCTGCGCCGATCCGGCGGGTGAGCACCTCGCGCAGTTCGGGGCGGCGTAGTGCGGCGAGGCGGAGTTCGAGCAGGGCGAGGAAGCCGGTGGGGAAGGCGGCGACGCGGTCGACGACCTGGTGCATGAGGGCGGTGACCCGGGCGGCGTCGCGGGGGCCCTCGAAGCCCTGGGCGAGGGTGTCGGCGTCGGGTTCGAGGCGTTCGTAGACGCGGTCGGCGCACTGGGCGAGCAGGGCGTCCCGGTTGGCGAAGTAGTTGGAGGCGGTGCCGGCGGGGACGGCGGCGCGCTGGTCGACGGCGCGGAAGGTGAGGCCGCGGGCGCCGTCCTCGGCCAGGACTTCGAGCGCGGCGTCGAGCAGGGCGGCTCGCCGTTCGGGGTTGCTGCGTACCATCGCTTGTGACCACTCCAGTCGTAGTGCTACGGTCTTACCACTTCACTCAGAGTACTACGGATGAAGTTCCTGTCCCCCAGCACAAAGGCTCCTGGATGCGAAAGCTCGTCTACTACGTCGCCGTCTCCGTGGACGGCTTCATCGCCGGCCCCTCCGGCGAGTTCGACTTCTACCCGGCGGCGCCCGACATGGCGGCGCACCAGCTGGCCGAGTTCCCGGAGACCATTCCGGTGCAGGGCCGTCCGCGACTCGGCCTGACGGACACCCCCAACAGGCGTTTCGACACCGTCCTGATGGGTCTGGGCGCCTACCGCCCGGGGCTGGACGCGGGCATCCCCAGCCCGTACCCGCACCTGGAGCAGTACGTGGTCTCCTCCTCGCTGCCCGGCACCGACGACCCGGCGGTCCACCTGGTCCGCGCCGACCCGCTGGGCCTGGTGCGGGAGTTGAAGCGGCGGCCCGGCGACGGCGACGTCTGGCTGTGCGGCGGCGGTGTACTGGCCGGCCAACTGCTGCCGGAGATCGACGAGTTGGTGCTCAAGCGGTACCCAGTGGTGGCGGGCGGCGGCCTCCCCGCGTTCGCCGGGGAACTGCGGCCCCGCCCGTTCGCCCCGGTGGAGACCCTGACCTTCAGCCACGGCGGCACCGTCACCACCTACCGCCCCGCCGGATAGCGTGGGCCCCACTGGGCCCGGCCGGATGCCGGGCCGCACGAGGGGGAACGAACGACCATGAGCACGAGCGATGTGACGACCCGTTGGATCCGGCCGGACGGCGCCGGAACGGACCTGTTCCTGGCCGCACCCGCGGATGCGGCCCCGAGGGCCACCGTGGTGGTCGGCCAGGAACTGTTCGGGGTCACCGCCTGGGTGCGCGGCGTCTGCGAGCGGCTGGCCGCCGCCGGGTACGCCGCCGTCGCGCCGGACTTCTACGGGCGGGCGGCGCGGCGCGTCGACCTGCCGTACGACGACGCGGGACGGACCGAGGGCTTCGCGCTGCTGGGCACCCTGACCGCCGAGCAGGTCGCCGCCGACACCGCCTCGGCCCTCGCCGCCGGCGCCGCGCTCGGCGCCGGTCCGGGCCGGGCCTTCGTCGGCTTCTCGGTCGGCGGCCACCTGGGCCTGCTGGCCGGCACCCGGCTGCCGCTGCACGCCGTCGCCGCCTGCTACCCCACCTGGACCCTGGAAGCGGGCACCCCGCTCGCCGACGACGAGCCTCCGCTCACCCCGGCGGGCGCGGCCGCGCTCGCCGCCCACGGCACCGCCGTCCTCGGCCTGGTCGGCGCCGAGGACCACGTCGTCCCGCCCGAGCAGTGGGCCCTGGTCGCCGAGCGCCTCACCACCGCGGGCGTCCCCCACGACCTGGTCAGCTACCCGGGCGTCCCGCACGGCTTCCTCTGCGACCACCGCCCCGCCACCCACCGCCCGACCGAGACCGAGGACGCCTTCAGCCGCATCCTCACCACCCTGGCCGCCCTGCCGGCCTGACCCGCCTCCGCCCCGCCCGGCCCCGCCGGGCGGGGCTCTCCGGTACGCCGAACGGGCGCCCCCACGTCACCCACCCGCCCCGCCGCGCGTTGGACCGGCGTCAGCCCTCCCCCTCTCCCCCGAGGACCCCGCCCCATGCGCACCGCACTCACCACCCTCGCCCTCGCCGCCGCCCTCCTCACCCCGGCCGGCCACGCCCTCGCCGCCGACACCCCGCCCCCCACCCCCAACCAGGGCTACAGCATCCCGGTCGGCGCCATCACCGACCTCGGCGCCCTCCCGATGCTGGGCGGCCTGGGCAACGACTTCGCCCACCTCCTGGGCCAGTAGCAGACCACCGGGCCTCCGCCCCCTTCTCGTCAGGATGACGGAGCACCCGCACGAGGGCCTCCCGTCCCAGCGGGAGGGGACCGTGACCGAGCCGCTCGCGGTCCTCGGGCACCGGCAACGCCCCTGGGCCTCACCGCCCCGGCACGAGTCCGGCGCCCGGGCGGCACTGCGCGGGGGCGGGCCGTGGTGCGCGGACCGGGCCGAACTGCGCGCGTACCTGGAGGAGTCGCGCGGCCTGACCGGGGAGAGGAACCTCCACCGGCTGCTGGACCGGATGGCCGCCCTGCTCACGGCCGAACACTGAGCATCGGATCCCGGGCCCGGGCCGCAGGCCGCGGCCGGGTTGTTTCCGCTCCGGAAGTTTTCCTCGGCCCGGGGTGCCGCGACAAGGGCGTCCCGGGCTTCGTCGTGGGGACGTCACCGGGCCGCAACATGTCGAAATACTCCGCAACACCCGCTCTCATCTGGGGTTTTGGCGATTGACAGCGGGCGTTCGGGCCGAGCACGATGAGCGCCGAGCCCAGTCGCGGTGAGCCGGAAGGAGGGCCGATGCGTACCGTCGTTGTCGTCTGTCGTCCGTCGTGCCCGGTCCCGGTGTGCGTGCGCCGTGGTGGCTGTTGTCGGCGCTGCCGCGGGTAGTCCCGGCCGCCCCTCGCCCTTCCCCCTTCTCCCTTTCCACGTCGCGGTGGTGTGCCTCCGGGCCCGCCCGGTGCCGCGGTGTGTCGTGTCCGGCCTGCGTGGTGCCCCGAGGTGGCGCCGTGGCCGTTCTCCGTCTCGACTCCCCCTGATCCCGAAGGAGTTCCACCATGTCCGTTTCCACCTCCGTTCCCACCGCACTGCGTCTGACCCCGGCGGCGGGGCGGATCGGCGCGATCGTGCACGACGTCAAGCTGGGGGCCGACCTGCCGGCCGAGACGGTGGCGGCGCTGGAGGCCGCGCTGTACGAGCACAAGGTGCTGTTCTTCCGGGGCCAGGAGCACCTGGACGATGCCGAACACGAGGCGTTCGCACGGCTGTTGGGGCAGCCGGTGTTCCACCCGACGGTGCCGAGCGCGGACGGGCGGTACATCTTCGAGCTGGACGCCACCAAGGGGGTGCGGGCGAACAACTGGCACACCGACGTGACGTTCGTGCCGTCGTACCCGAAGGCGTCGATCCTGCGGGCGCTGGAGCTGCCGCCGGCGGGTGGCAGCACGGTGTGGGCGAATACCGCGGCCGCGTACCAGGACCTGCCGGAGCCGCTGAAGGTGCTCGCGGAGAGCCTGCGGGCGGTGCACACCAACGACTACGACTACGCGGCGAACCTGGCGCTGGCACCGGAGTTGGCGGACAACGCCGAGGTGGCGCGGCTGTTCCGGCAGGTGTTCGTGTCGACGGCGTTCAAGACCGAGCACCCGCTGGTGCGGGTGCACCCGGTGACGGGTGAGAAGAACCTGCTGCTGGGGTCGTTCGCGCAGAAGATCGTCGGGGTGTCGGGCAAGGACAGCCGGGCCCTGATCGAGCTGTTCCAGCGGTACGTGGAGCGGCTGGAGAACAGCGTGCGCTGGGACTGGCAGGTCGGCGACGTGGCGATCTGGGACAACAGGGCCACCCAGCACTACGCGGTGAACGACTACGGCGACGAGCCGCGCCTGGTGCGCCGGATCACCCTGGACGGTGACCTGCCGGTGGGCGTGGACGGGCGCCCGAGCCGCCTGCTGGAGCCGGCCGACCCGCCGCGGGTGGCCGGTCTGGTGCCGGCGGCCGAGCTGGAGGCCGAGGCGCTGGGCGCGAAGTCCTGACCGGCCGACCGTAGACAGAGGGGAGTCCACCGCGTGAACGGCACCGTCCGCAGTACCGCCGCGCCCCGGGCCGGGGACGACCGGCGGGAGGCGAACGCCGCCACCGTGCTACGGGCGGTGCTGGACCACGGGCCGGTGGCCCGCAGCGGGGTATCCCGGTTGACGGGGCTCAGCCCGGCGGCGGTGTCCCGGCAGGTGGTGGACCTGCTGCGGCTCGAACTGCTGGCAGAGCGACCGGAGTTGGCGGTCGCCGCGCCGGGGGTGCGGGGCCGTCCGCAGCTGCCGCTGGACATCGACGACCAGCGGCTGGCGGTGGCCGGGCTGCACGTGGGCCTGCCGTACAGCACCTTCGCGCTGCTGGACCTGCGCGGCCGGGTGCTGTTCCGGCAGGAGCTGCCGAACGGCGGGCGGCGCGGCCCGGCGGTGCTGAAGGCGCTGCTGGAGCGGGTGCCGCGGCTGCTGGCGGCGGCCGCGACCGGGTCGGCGGCCGGCCGCCGGGTGCTCGGTCTCGGCGCGGTGACCGGCGGGGCGGTGGACGCCGAGCGCGGGGTGACGGTCCGGCACGAGCCGCTGGGCTGGCGGGAGGTGCCGCTGCGGGAGCTGCTGGAGCGGGCCACCGGCCTGCCGGTGCGGGTGGACAACCACGCCCGGGCGCTGGCGGCGGCGGAGGTGCTGTTCGGCGATCCGGCGGCCCGGCGCTCGATGGTGCAGCTGTTCGTGGGCCACGTGGTGGACGCGTCCATCTCGGTGGCCGGGACGGTGCACCAGGGGCCGCCGTCGGTGACCGGCGACGGCGGGCACCTGCCGGTGCCGGGCAGCACGGCCCGATGTCACTGCGGCCGCCGGGGCTGCCTGTCGGTGGCCGCGTCGGACGACACGCTGTTCGCGGCGGCGGTCGAGCAGGGCGTGATCGCCCGGCCGGACCGGCAGTTGCTGCTGGCGGCGGTCCGGTCCGGCGACGCCCGGGCCGACGCGCTGGTACGGGCGCGGGCCTCGGTGGTGGGCGGGGCGCTGGCCCTGCTCGCCGACGTGGTCAACCCGGACCTGCTGGTCCTGACCGAGACCTTCGCGGTGGCCGACCCGGTCTACCTGGACGTGGTGCGCGAGGAGTTCGCGCTCCGTTCGCACCTGCACCGGGACGCCTCGCTGCTGGTGGCGCAGCGCTTCGGCGCGGACGCGCTGGCGGTGGCGGCCTGCGCGCCGGTGCTGGGCGAGCTGTACGCGCGCCCGCTCCCCGGCTTCTGAACCCCCCTTGCCATTCATTCGAACTCGCTTCTCCCGAAGGACTGTTGACGATGACCGTGTTCTCCGCCGGCTCCGGTGGCCCGCTTCCCCGGCTCCCCCTCCCCGCGCTCTCCCGCCGGGCGCTGCTGCGCGGCTCGCTGGCGGGTGCCGGTCTGCTGGCGCTGTCGGCCTGCCGTTCGGCGGCGGACTCCTCGCCGGCGGCGGACGCGGCGGGCGCCGCAGCCTCGCCGCGCCGGGGCGGGGTGCTGACGGTGGGTGTCGGGGTGGACTTCACGCCGGCCCTGCTGTTCGCGCAGAGCGCCAACTCGCTGCTGCAGCGCCTGGTGTTCAACACGCTCACCCGCTACGACGAACAGCTGCGCCCGCAGCCGGAGTTGGCGAAGAGCTGGGAGGTGGCGGCGGACGGGCTGAGCGTGACGCTGAAGCTGCGCGACGACGTCACGTTCCACAGCGGGCGGAAGTTCACCGCGGACGACGTGGTGTTCGCGGTGAAGAACCTGCAGAACCCGGTGCGTTCGGCGCAGCTGCGGTCGACGGCGCTGACCGTGGCGGACTTCCGGAAGAACGGCGACTTCGAGCTGACGCTGGTGCTGGCGCACCCGGTGTCCAACCTGTTCGACCTCTTCGAGTTCATGATCATCCCGGATTCGGCGAGCGTCGAGGACGCGGTCGCGGGCACCAGGCTGATCGGCACCGGCCCGTTCACCTTCACCGACCGCAAGCCGGGCTCCTCGCTGAGCTTCGCCCGCAACGAGAAGTACTGGAACCCGGGCCGGCCGTACCTGGACGGCGTGGAGATCAAGGTGATCCCGCAGGCCGAGACGCTGCTGTCCTCGGTGAAGACCGGCCAGGTGCACCTGTCGTACGCGGTGCGCGGCAAGGACGTGGCGACGCTGAAGGACGACAAGCGGTTCCGGATCACCCAGTACGACACCGGCGCGGGCGCGTTCTACATCGGCGCGAACCTGTCCTTCCCGGAGGTGCGGGACAAGCGGGTGCGGCAGGCGATCGCCTGGGCGATCGACCGGGACCGGCTGGTGCAGCAGGCGCTGGGCGGGTACGCGACGGTCTCCTCGGTGCCGTGGCCGAAGTCCTCCCCGGCGTACCGGGAGGAGGACGCCAGGCGCTACCACCACGACCCGGAGAAGGCGAAGGCGCTGCTGAAGGAGGCGGGCGTGACCTCGCTGTCGCTGCCGCTGGCGCACCAGTCGGACGCCGGCTCGACGGCGGTCGCGCAGATCCTGCAGTACGACCTGAAGCAGGTCGGGATCGAGGTGCAGCTGCAGCCGGTGGACTCGCCGACCATGCAGAAGCAGCTGATCTCGCAGTCCATGCCGGCGCTGTGGACGCTGAGCCACAGCTTCTCGCAGGCCCACCCGGCGACGCTGGCGGTCAGCGCGTACCCGTTCAACGAGGCGAAGAACACCTCGAAGTTCTCCTCGCCCGCGTACACCGAGGCGGTGCAGAAGGCCTGGAACCGCTCGGACGCGGACAGCCCGGAGGCGAAGGCGCTGTACCAGCAGGTCACGGACATCCTGCTGGACGAGCAGTTCATCGTCGACCTGGCGATCGCCGGGCTGGTGGAGGTCGCGGGCGCGCAGGTGCGCGGCGTGACGCTGAACAAGTACTCGTACCTGGTCCTCGACGACGCCTACCTGGCGGGCTGAGCCGTGCGGACCTTCCTGTTCAAACGGCTGCCGAGCGGGCTGGCGGTGCTGCTGGCCGCCTCGTTCGCGGTGTTCCTGATGCTGCGGCTGATCCCGGGCGACCCGGCGACCACGCTGGCGGGGCCGGACGCCTCGCCGGCCACCGTCGCGGCGATCCGGGAGCGGCTGGGGCTGGACGCGCCGCTGCTCTCGCAGTACCTGCACTGGCTGGGCCAGGTGCTGACCGGCGACCTCGGGCCGAGCTACGCGATCGGCGGGCAGGTCTCCGGGCTGATCGCGGACGGCCTGGCCGCGACCGTCCAGCTGACCCTCGCCGCGCTGCTGCTGGTGGTGGCGCTGGCCGTGCCGACCGCGCTGTACGCGGTGTCGGGGCGGCGGCGGGCGCTGACCGGGGCGCTGCGGGCGCTGACCACGGGGGCGCTGGCGGTGCCGCCGTTCGTGACCGGCGTGGTGCTGGTGCTGGTGTTCGCGGTGGGCCTGGGCCTGCTGCCGGCCGGCGGGCACGCCTCGCTGTTCGACGCGCCGGACCTCGCGGTGCAGTACCTGGCGCTGCCGGCGCTGTGCCTGGCGCTGCCGAGCGCGGCGATCCTGGCCCGCTACCTGCAGGACGGCCTGGAGCGGGCGCTCGCCGAGGACTACGTGCGCACCGCGACGGCGCTCGGGGTGTCGCGGCGCCGGATCCTGTGGCGGCACGCGCTGCCGAACGCGCTGCCGCCCGCCGTGACGGTGCTGGGCCTGCAGATCGGGCAGCTGATCGCGGGCGCCGTGGTGGTGGAGCGGATCTTCGCCTGGCCGGGCCTCGGCCAGCTGATCGAGCAGGGCGTGGCGCGCCGCGACTACCCGGTGGTGCAGGACCTGCTGCTGCTGGTGGTCGCCGGGTACGTGGCCGTGCAGCTGCTCACCGACCTGGTGTACTCCTGGCTCGACCCGCGCGTGCGGTGGGAGTGATGCGACGATGACCACGATCTCCCTTCCCCCGGTTGCCCGTTCGCGCAACCGCTACGTCGCCGGGCTGCGGTCCTGGCGGGGCGTGACCGGCCTGGCGCTGGTCGGGACGGTGGCGCTGGCGGGGCTGCTGGCCCCCTGGCTGACCGACGCCGACCCGAACGCGCAGGGCTCGCAGGCCCTGGCCGGGCCGAGCGGGGACCACCCGCTGGGCACCGACGACATCGGGCGGGACCTGCTCAGCCGGATCCTGCACGGCATCCTCACCGACCTGTCGATCGTCCTGACGGCCGTTCCGGCGGGCGCGCTGGTCGGCGCGGCGCTGGCCCTGCTGGCGGGCACCTCGCGGGCCGCCGACCTGGTGGTGCAGCGGCTGTTCGACCTGGTGCTGTCCTTCCCCGGGCTGATCCTCGGCCTGGCGGTGACGGCAATCCTCGGGCCGGGCCGCTGGCCGGTGGTGATCATCATCGCGCTGGCCGAGATCCCGTACTTCGGGCGGCAGTTGCGGGCCGGCGTGCTGGTCCAGCGGGAGCGCGAGTACGCGCTGGCCGCCCGGGTCGGCGGCGCGGGCCGGGCCCGGGTGCTGCTGCGGCACGTGCTGCCGAACGCGGTCGACCCGCTGATCGTGCAGGCCGCGGTCGCCCTCTCGGTGGGCGTCTTCATCGAGGGCGCGCTGAGCTTCCTCGGTCTGGGCGTCCGCCCGCCGGAGCCCACCCTGGGCAGCCTGATCAGCGGTTCGGTCGCCTACCTGGACACCGTCCCGGTGCTGGCCGCCGCTCCGCTGGCGGTGACCACCGCGCTCGTCCTCGGCTTCACCCTGCTGGCCGAGGCCCTGAACCGGGGCGTGCGCTCGTGAACGCCCCGATCCGTCCGAACCGGAGGGCAGCCCGATGACCGAACTGATCACCCGTCCTCCACTGGACGGACAACACCCTTCCCGCACCGCCGAGTTGCTGCGGGTGCGCGAGCTGCACGTGGCCTTCGGGGAGCGGGTGGCGGTGCGCGGGGCGGACTTCGCGCTGGGGCCCGGGGAGAGCCTGGGGATCGTCGGCGAGTCCGGGTCGGGCAAGTCGACGACGGCGCTGGCGCTGCTGCGGATGCTGCCGGCCGGGGGCCGGATCACCGGCGGGGCCGTGGAGCTGGACGGCCAGGACCTGGCGGGCCTGCCGGAGGAGGCGCTGCGGGCGGTGCGCGGCAAGCGGATCGCGATGATCTTCCAGGACCCGATGTCCGCACTGAACCCGGTGCTCTCGGTGGGCCGCCAGCTGGACGAGGCGCTGCGGGCGCACGGCGAGCGCCGGCCGAAGGCCGAACGGGCGGCGCGGGCAGTGGAGTTGCTGGAGCTGGTGGGCGTGCCGAAGGCTGCCTCCCGGCTGGGCGACTTCCCGCACCGGTTCTCCGGCGGCCAGCGCCAGCGGATCATGATCGCCCTGGCGCTGGCGCACGACGCCGAGGTGCTGGTCGCGGACGAGCCGACCACCGCACTGGACCCGACCGTGCAGCGGCAGATCCTGCGACTGCTGGCCCGGATCAACCGGGAGCGCGGCACCGCGCTGGTGGTGATCAGCCACGACCTGGGCGTGATCGCCGAGACCTGCTCCCGGCTGCTGGTGATGCGCGACGGCGAGGTGGTCGAACAGGGGCCGGTGGACAGCGTCCTGACGAATCCCCGGCACGCCTACACGAAGTCCCTGCTGGCCGCCGTCCCGCGTCTGGACGCCCCGTCCCGGGCCGCCGGGAACAGCACGCCGGGGGCGGAACCGCTGCTGGTGGTGCGCGGGTTGGCGAAGGGCTACGGGCCGCGCCGGCGCCGGACGGCGGCGCTGGAGGACGTCGACCTGGAGCTGCACCCGGGTGAGACGCTGGGCCTGGTGGGCGAGTCCGGCTCGGGCAAGTCGACGCTGGCCCGGGCGCTGGTCGGCGCGCACGCGCCCGACGCGGGCAGCGTCACCTTCGACGGGCGGCCGCTGGACGGCCGCCGGGCCCGGCGGGAGATCCAGATGGTCTTCCAGGACCCGTACGCCTCGCTGAACCCCCGGCTGACGGTGGGCCGGATCATCGCCGAGCCGCTGATCGCGCACCGGATCGGCGACCGGGCGCAGCGGCAGGCCCGGGTGGCCGAACTGCTGGAGCAGGTGGGCCTGGAGGCGTCGGCGGCGGCCCGTTCGCCGCGCGAGTTCTCCGGCGGCCAGCGGCAGCGGATCGGCATCGCCCGGGCGCTGGCGCCGGAGCCGAGCGTGCTGGTCTGCGACGAGCCGGTGTCGGCGCTGGACGTGTCGATCCAGGCCCAGGTGATCGATCTGCTGGCGCGCCTGCAAAGGGAGTTGGGCCTGGCGGTGCTGTTCATCGCGCACGACCTGGCGGTGGTCCGGCAGGTCAGCCACCGGATCGCGGTGCTGCACCGGGGCCGGATCGTCGAGAGCGGCCCGGCCGACCGGGTGATCACCTCCCCCGAACACCCTTACACGGCCGAGTTGTTGGCGGCCGTCCCGTCCCTTCCCCCCGCGACCTCCGGGAGCCTGTTGTGAGCAAGACCGACGAGAGCGGCCACCGGCGCGACCCGTACGCGGGCTTCCCGGGCCGGGTGGGGCGGACGTTCGGCGAGTCGGTGCCGTCCTGGCCGCAGCGGGTGCGTCCGCGCGCGGGGGCGCCGAACGTGGTGGTGGTGCTGGTCGACGACCTGGGCTACAGCGACATCGGGCCGTTCGGCTCGGAGGTGCCGACGCCGACCTTGGACGGCCTGGCCGAGCGGGGCGTGAAGCTGGCCAACTACCACACCATGCCGCTGTGTTCACCGGCCCGGGCGGCGCTGCTGACCGGCCTGAACCCGCACCGGGTGGGGTACGCGTTCGTGGCCAACGCCGACCCGGGCTTCCCCGGGTACGGGATGGAGATCGCCGACGACATCCCGACCCTGGCGCAGACCCTGCACGACGCCGGGTACGCGACGTACGCGGTCGGCAAGTGGCACCTGACCCGGGACTCCGCCTCCTCGGCGGCCGACAACCGGGCCAACTGGCCGCTGCAGAAGGGCTTCGACCAGTACTACGGGGTGCTGGAGGGGCTGACCAGCCTGTTCCACCCGCACCAACTGGTCCGGGACAACTCGCCGTTGGACATCGACGAGTTCCCGGACGGCTACTACTACACCGACGACATCACCGACCAGGCGATCGGCATGGTCAAGTCGCTGCGGGCGCACGACGCCGACAAGCCGTTCTTCCTCTACCTGGCGCACAACGCGGTGCACGGCCCGCTGCAGGCCAAGCCGGCCGACCTGGCCCGGCACCGGGGCCGCTACGACGGGGGCTGGGACGAGCTGCGGGCCGCCCGCTTCGCCCGGCAGCTGGCGGCCGGGCACTTCCCGCCCGGCACCGAGCTGCCGGAGCGCAACGGCGAGGCCGGGTACGAGGTCGGCGCGTGGGACGAACTCGACGAGGTGCAGCGCGCGTTGTACGCCCGCTACATGGAGGTGTACGCGGCGATGGTCGACAACGTCGACCGGAACCTGGGCCGGCTGACCGCCGTGCTGGAGCAGCTCGGCGAACTCGACAACACCATCGTGGTGTTCACCTCCGACAACGGCGGCACCGGCGAGGGCGGCGCGGAGGGCACCCGCAGCTACTTCAGCCGCTTCGTCCACCACCCGAACCTGCCCGCCGACTGGAACCCGGACGTGCGGCGGGAGATCGACCTGATCGGCGGCCCGCAGTCACTGGTGCACTACCCGCGCGGCTGGGGCATGGCCTCCAACACGCCGTTCCGGCTCTACAAGGGCCAGACCCACGCGGGCGGCGTGCGCGTCCCGTTCGTGCTGTCCTGGCCGGCCGGCCTGCCGCGCGCCGCGGACGACGACGGGGTGCGCGGCCAGTACCAGTACGTCACCGACCTGCTGCCCACGCTGCTCGAACTCACCGGCGTGGAGAGGCCGCTGGAGCGCGGCGGGGTGCCGGTGCAGGAGCTGGACGGGGTGTCGTTCGCGTCCGTGCTGCGCACCGCCGGGGCGCCCTCGACCCACCCCGAGCAGTACTGCGAGATGACCGGCAACCGCTCGTACTACCGGGACGGCTGGAAGCTGGTCACCCTGCACCGGCCGGGCGCGCCCTACGACGACGGCGAGTGGGCGCTGTACGACCTGCGCACCGACCCCACCGAGATCCACGACCTCTCCGCCGAACACCCGGAGCTGGTGAAGGAGTTGGCGCAGGCCTGGGAGGACGCGGCCTGGCGCGACGGGGTCTTCCCGCTGGCCGACGCCTCCGGCGGCTTCGTGCTGCGCGGCCCGGCGGAGGAGGCGCTGCGCCGCCCGGTGACGCTGCTGGCCGGCACCCCCGAGCTGGAGCGCTACCGCTCCTCCCGGCTGGTCGCGTTCCGCTCGTTCACGGCGGAGGTCGCGCTCGACCACCACGGTGCGGACGACCAGGGCGTGCTGGTCTCGCACGGCGATCAGGGCGGCGGCTACAGCCTGTACGTGGAGGACGGCCGGCTGCGGCTGGCGTACAACCAGTACGGCGAGCTGTTCGAGGCCGACGCGGGCGAACTGCCGCCCGGGGCGCACCTGGTGGCGCTGGAGGCGACGGCGGTGGCCGACCTGAAGTGGCGGTTCGAGGTGCGGGTGGACGGGGTGGTGACGGGCGCGCTCGGGCCGGTGCACCAGCTGATCGGAATGGCGCCCTTCCAGGGCATCAGCGTCGGCGTGGACCGCAAGTCGCCGGTCTCCTGGCCGCTCTGGGAACGTCACCGCTCGTTCCGCTACACCGGCGCGCTGCGCTCGGTCACCTACCTGCCGGGCCCGGCCGCGCCGTACGACCCGGAGACGGTGGTGCGGGCCCTGCGGGAGGCGGCCGCGGCCTTCGAGTAGGCGGCCCTCGCGTAGACGTCCCTCGCGTAGGCGCTCCTCGCGTTGGCGTCCCTCGCCGCGCAGGCGGCCTTCGAGCGGGGCCGTCCGGAACCTCCTGGCGCGCTCTGTCAGGAGGTTCCGGGCGCGCCGTCCAGCGGCCTGGTCCAGCGCCGCCACTGGTCCTCCCGGCCGTAGCCGGCGGCGCGCCAGGCGGCCTGGCCGAGGCCGTTGTGCTCCAGCACCATCGCGTCGGAGCGCCGGCCGCCGGCCTCGGCGAAGCGGGCGTGGGCGGCGTCGAGCAGGGCGGTGCCGATGCCCCGGCGGCGGGCGGCGGGGTGGACGGCGAGGCGGTAGAGGTGGCAGCGCCAGCCGTCCCACCCCGCGATGACGGTGCCGAGGATCGCACCCGCGTGCTCGGCCAGGATCAGCGCCGCGCCGTCCCGCTCCAGCAGCCGGGCCACGCCCGCCCGGTCGTCGCTGATGCTGGTGCCCTCGGCGGCCTCGGCCCAGAAGGCCAGCACCGCGTCGACGTCCTCGGGGCGCGCGGCCCGCAGTTCGTACTCGCTCATGTCGACGTTCCTATCACCCCGGTTCAGCACCGTGCCAACGGGTTCCGGACGGCCGACCGGGCCGGGGCCCCTTGACGGTCCGGGCCCGGGCCGGGAAGGTGTGGCGCACTCCCTCGCACCGCACCCATCGACCCACCCCACTCCCGGAGATGGCATGCGTGCACCCTTGTCCCGCCCCCACCGCCCCCACCGTCCCGAGCGTCCCCACCGCCCCGACAGCTCCCGCCGGCACCGGCGGCGCGCCGGCGACGGCCTGCCGGTGGCCGCCGTGTTCGGCGCGGTCGTGCTGGCCGCGACGGCCACCCTCGGCCTCGGCGGTTCGGCATCGTCCGCCGAGCCGCCGCGGATCGAGGTGATCCGCAACGGCACCTTCACCGCGCCCCCGGCGCACACCGGCACCCCGACGGACTGGCTCTGCCAGGAGAACGTGTCCGTCCTCTACGACTCGGACAACGGGCGCCGGCTGGTGGGCAGCCCCACCGCCGACGACTTCGCCTGGTGCACCCAGCGGGTGACCGTGCTGCCGAACTCGACGTACACGCTGGACGCGAACGTCCGCGGCCCGTACGTCTTCCTCGGCACCGAGGGCGGCGGGCCGGGCGAGACGGTGCAGAGCTGGTCGAACGACCCGGACTGGAACCTCCTCAGCGTCACCGTGACCACCGGGCCCGACACCACCTCGCTGCTGGTGCGCCTGCACGGCTGGTACGGGCAGGAGCCCTACCAGGTCGGGCGGGTCAGCATGTTCGGCCCGGGCGTCCTGCCGTCCTGGTGCATCCCGCCGAGCTGGACCGGCGCGCCGCCCAGCAGTGCGCCCCCCAGCCGCACCAACACGGCCAGCCCCGGCAGCACCGAGAACGACACCATTCCCCCACGCGTCACGGAGAGCCCGAGCTTCCGGCCCACCGGTCCCTGCCCCAGCCAGCGCTGACCCGATCCGCCCGACCCGCCCGACCGTTCGACCTGACCGTCCGTCACCTTCCGGCCCGCACACCCGAGAGCGCGGGCCGGAAGCGGCCTTTGCCAGCCCTTGACGTACGCCCGCGGCATCCCGCATCGTGTGCTCACTCCCTCGCACCGCTGCCCCGTCCACCTCCCCCACCCGGAGTCCGGCATGCGTGCATCCCCACCCCGTCGCCACCGCGACCGCCTCCCGCTCGGCGCGGTCGCCGCGACCTCAGTGCTGCTGGCCACCTTCGGCTTCGCCGCCCTCGGCTCCGGCAGCGCCCAGGCCGCCCAGGAGGCGGTCCGGGACGGCTCGTTCCTCCAGCCGCTGGCCGACAACTGGACCTGCGACGGCGACGTCCGCCGCACCGACCGGGGCATCGAGGGCCGCCCCGGCGGGTACGACTTCGCCGGCTGCACCCAGCAGGTCGAGGTCAAGCCCTACACCACCTACGACCTGACGGCGGACGTCTCCGGCGCGTACGCCTTCGTCGGCGTCACCGGCGGCGACGTCGAGGCGGTCACCCTGTGGGCGGACGGACCGGAGCAGACCCGGCTGCACGCCGTGGTGCGCACCACCGGGACGACCCGCTCGCTGACCGTCTCCTTCCACGGCTGGTACGGACAGGGCCCCTACCAGGTGCGGCGGGTGTCGCTGTACGACAGCTACAGCGGACCGTCGGCCTGCCCGGACATGACCGGGGTGCCGCCGAGCTCGCCGCTGCCGTCCCTGCCGACCCGGACCTCCACCCCGACCGCGGTGGCCCGGACCGTCCCGCCGAGCCCGGACGCCGGCGGCAGCGGCCCCGCCCCGACCTCGGCCGCCCCGACCCTGCCCACCGCGCCCCCGCCGAGCTCGGCCGGCCCGACCTGGACCGGCCCGTCCTGCCTGATCCCGCCGTCGGCCCCGCCGTCGACGTCGTTCAGTCCGCTCCCGCCCCGGCCGTCCGAGACCTGACGCCGTGTCAGCCGCGCAGCGCCCACACCGTGGTGGCCTTCTCCGCCGCGTCCTCCAGGTCGGCGGCGACCGGGACGGTGTACTCGGCGAGCGCGGTGAAGCGCCCGCGCGGCAGGTAGGCCCGCCCGGGGTCGCCGACCACCACGGTCGCGCCCCGGGCCGCGGCCCGCTCCAGGAACGGCAGGAAGCGGGCCGCCATCGCCCGCTCGTAGAACACGTCCCCCGCCAGCACCACCTCGTCCGGCCCGCCGTCGCCGTCCAGCACGTCGGCCAGCTCGGCCGCCACCGCGACGCCGTTCAACTCGGCGTTCACCGCGATCGAGGCCACCGCGTACGCGTCGATCTCCGCCGCCCGGACGGCGGCGGCGCCGCTCAGCGCGGCCGCGACGGCGACCAGGCCGGAGCCCGCGGCCAAGTCCAGGACCCGCCGTCCGGCGACCAGTTCGGGATGGTCCAGGACGTACCGGGCGACCGCGACGCCGCCCGCCCAGGGGAACGCCCAGAACGGCGGCGCCAGCCCCTCACGGCCGCGGTCGCGCTCGGTGGTCTCCCACAGCGCGATCGCGTCCCCGGCCATCCGCAACCGCACCTCGGGCACGAACGGCACCGGCCCCGCCGCCGTGTGGGCCCGGACGAAGTCGGTGTCGGCGGGCGTGGCCTGACGCACGGTGGCGGTGTCGTTCCCCATGGCGCCCAAGCTTAGGGCGTCGGGCGGACGGCCCCGCGCCACCGGCGGGTCACCCCGTGATCACGGACGACGTACCGTTTCGATACCGAAGCCGTTATGAGCTGCGGAAACGCTCGCCCCCCGGCGGGCCGCACGAGTACGATCCGGACCAGACGCCCCGGTCGCGGCACCCCACGGTGCCGGGCCTCGGCGGAAGCTCCGCGCGGGCCCGCACCGGTCTCACCACGGCCGGACGGGCGGCACCGCGCTCCACGGCACCGCGCGCCAGGGCAGTCGCGCGAAGCGGAAGGGCAGCGACTTGACGGACCGGCTCACCGGAGGGGACTCCTCACTGCTGCGGCGCATCAACGCGGCGGTCACCCTGCGGTCGTTGCGCGACGGCGAGGCCGTCACGCTGACCCAGCTCGTCGGCGACACCGGGCTGTCGCGGCCCACCGTCGAGGGCGTGATCGAGGGGCTGCTGGAGTCCGGGCTGGTCGCCGAGGTCGAACACGTCCAGGAGTCCGGCCGGCAGCGCGGCCGCCCGGCCCGCTGGTTCCGCTTCCGCGCCGAGGCCGGGCACGTCCTGGGCATCGAGATCGGCGTGCACGACCTGCGGGTGGTGCTGGCCGACCTGGCCGGCGAGATCCTGGCCAGCCACGCCAAGGAGGTGGACGAGTCGGTCGAGGCCGAGGAGCGCCTCACCCTGGTCCGCACCACCGTCGGCGAGGTGCTGCGCAAGGCCGGCGTCTCCCGCGACAGCCTGTGGGAGGTCGCCGTCGGCACCCCCGGCATCGTCGACCGGGACGGCACCGTCCGGCTCGGCACCGCGATGCCCGGCTGGACCGGCCTCGACCTCGGCGCCCGGCTGCGCCGCTCCTTCCGCTGCCCGGTGGTGATCGAGAACGACGCCAACCTGGCCGCCATCGCCGAGCACTGGAAGGGCGCGGCCGTCGGCAAGGGCGACGTGGTGTTCGTGATGGCGGGCCTCAGCCCCGGCGCCGGCTCGCTGATCGGCGGCCGCCTGCACCGCGGCCACGGCGGCGCCGCGGGCGAGATCGGCGCGCTCCACCTGCTCGGCCAACAGGCCACCCCGGAACGGCTGCTGTCCACCACCGGCAAACCGCTCGACCCGCTGGACGAGGCCGCCGTCGCCCGCGTCCTGCGGCTGGCCCGGGAGGGCGACCAGGTCGCCCAGATCGCCATGGACCGCTTCCTGGGCCGCCTCGTCCACGACGTCACCGCGCTCGTCCTCGCTCTCGACCCGGAACTCGTCGTGGTCGGCGGCTGGGCGGCCGGCCTGGACGGCGTCCTGGAGCCGCTGCGCGAACAGCTCGCCCGCTACACCCTGCGCGCCCCCGAGGTCGCGCTCGCCGGACTCGGCTCCGAGGTGGTCGCGATGGGCGCACTGCGGGTGGCCCTCGACCACGTCGAGGAGCAGCTGTTCGCCGTCGACCCGCCCGCCGCGCGGTAGCGGACGGACCGGACCCCGCCCGCCGCGCGGCGGTCAGGGCAGGCAGAGCAGGTCGTACTCGCCCTTGAGCCGCCCCCGGGCGTGCGCCCGCATCCGGTGCGCGTACCGGGGGTCGTGCTTGAGCGAGTCGTAGCCCGGGTGGTCGTCGGGCGGTATCAGGCCGGCGGTGGCGGCGAGGTAGACGTCGAAGCCGGGGTACATCAGCACCGCGTACGGCAGGTCGTCGACGTCCAGCGCGAACACCGGGTACTCGCCCAGCTCGTCGCGCTCGCCGTTCGGGCCGACGGACAGCACCCGGCGCGAGTCGGAGCCGCCGGGCAGCAGGAAGCACTCGCCGAACAGCGCGGAGAACGGCTCGAAGCAGGAGCCCCACATCTCGCCGTACTCCTCGACGGCGATCTCGCCGAGGGTGCGCGGCGCGAGGGCGCCGCCGCGGTCGAACCAGCCGTGGCGCTCCAGCATGCCGCTGTCGTACGCCAGCCAGGCGCGCAGGCCGGGCGACAGCGGGTGGCCGCTGGGGAAGGACTCGATCGCGCGCGGGCGCAGCGCGCCCTCGACCCACGGGCCGGCGAACCGGTTGTGGTCGAGCACCAGCCGGGACGGGTCGGTGGCGACGGCCGCGATCGCCCGTTCGACGAGCGCCCGGCCGTGTTCCGCGTCCCGCTCGCGCTCCGCGCCCCGTTCCGTCGTGTCGGTCGAACCCATCGTCGCGCCCCCTGTTCACCGTCGGTCAGTGGGACAGGAGCGTAACCCCGGGCACCGACAGTGCTTCTGACGGGGTGTCAGACAACCGGGTCGGACCGGGGCCGGGGGGCGCCGCCGGGGTCAGACCGCGGCGGCGACCTGGACGGCCACGCCGGACTCGCCGAAGGTCAGCTTGCAGGTGTCGGCGCGGTAGGTGGAGACGGCGACGGCGGCCAGTCGGCCCGCGGCGGCGTACTGGGTGGTGACCACCAGCACCGGGGTGCCCGGGGGGCGCTCCAGCAGCGCGGCCTCGGCGGTCTCGGCGACGCCCAGCTCGACCGAGCGGGACTCGCCGTCGACGCCGATCCGGTCCAGCTGGCGCAGCACGCCGCGGGCCCGGTCGTTGCCGTCGACGACCACCGCGAGGTGCGGCAGCGCGGCGGAGGGGACGTGCAGCGACTCGGCGGCGACCGTGACGCCCTGGACGGTGCGGACCCGGCGCACGGTGTGCACCTGGTCGCCCTCGGCGAGGTTCAGGGTGCGGGCCAGCGCGGCACCGGCCGGGCCGGTGGTGCAGTCCACCACCGCCCAGTCCTGGCCGCCGCGGACCGCGCCGGCCCGGCCGGCCTCGCGCCCGGCGACCGGGATGCCCACCCGCGGGGCGGCGACCAGCGTGCCGATGCCGCGGCGGCGGACCAGGCGGCCCTCCAGCTCCAGCTGGTCCAGGGCCTGCCGCAGGGTGGCCCGGGCCACGCCGAAGCGGGCCGAGAGCTCACGCTCGTTGGGCAGCACCTGCCCGGTGGAGAACTCGGTGTCCATGGTGCGCAGCAGCACCGTGCGCAGGTGCCAGTACTTAGGCTCCGCCACCGCCGCGAGCGTTCCTTGCCCCACCGTGTCCTCCACCCTGAGGGACGACAGGCCCACCGCGACTCCCCGTTTCGGCAGGTGGGGGAGGCGGGCTTTATCCGTCCTTCTTTATTAAAGGTCTTTGCAGTAAGTGACAGTAGAGGGCGCCCCGGGAGATGGTCAAGACCAATGGGAAGGGTTCCTCGCGGATCGCCCACCGGCCGGGTACGGCGCCCCGGTTCGCCCGGAATGCCGGATTGTCGGAGCCGACCGGTACCCTCGCTGCGTGCAAAGCATCGTCACGACAGCCAACGTCAACGGGATCCGGGCGGCCGCCAAGAAGGGCTTCCTGGAGTGGATCGACGCCACCGAGTCCGAGGTGGTCTGCCTGCAGGAGGTGCGCGCCGAGACCGCCCAGTTCGCCGAGGTGCTCGCCCGCCTCGACGGCTGGCACGCGGTCTGGGCCCCCGCCGCGGCCAAGGGCCGGGCCGGGGTCGCCGTGCTGTCCCGCCGCGCCCCCGAGGCCACCCGGATCGGCTTCGGCTCCGCCGAGTTCGACGTCACCGGCCGCTACGCCGAGCTCGACCTGCCCGGCCTGACGGTCGCCTCGCTGTACCTCCCCTCCGGCGAGGTCGGCACCGGCCGGCAGGACGAGAAGGAGCGCTTCATGGCCGAGTTCCTCGTCCACCTCGGCGAGCTGCGCGTCCGCGCCGCCGCCGAGGGGCGCGAGGTGCTGGTCTGCGGCGACTGGAACATCGCGCACCGCGAGGCCGACCTGCGCAACTGGAAGGCCAACCAGAAGAAGGCCGGCTTCCTGCCCGAGGAGCGCGCCTGGC
Organism: Kitasatospora sp. NPDC015121; assembly: GCF_055562955.1. Taxonomy (NCBI): domain Bacteria; kingdom Bacillati; phylum Actinomycetota; class Actinomycetes; order Kitasatosporales; family Streptomycetaceae; genus Kitasatospora; species Kitasatospora sp. NPDC015121. Next base: position 124,909 of record NZ_JBVHEH010000006.1, on the reverse strand, counting down.
TCTCCCGCGTCCTCGACGAGCACGGCTACGTCGACGTGCTGCGGCAGCACCACCCCGACCAGGAGGGCCCCTACTCGTGGTGGTCCTACCGCGGCCGCGCCTTCGACAACGACGCCGGCTGGCGCATCGACTACCAGATGGCCACCCCCGACCTGGCCGCCCGCTGCACCACCGCCCGCGTCGAACGCGCCGCGACGCACGCCGAGCGCTGGTCCGACCACGCACCGGTGACGGCCGCGTACGAGCTCGGCTGAACCCCGCCCGCGCCCGGGCGGCCGCCGGCGGCCGTCAGCGGCCGAGCAGTGACCCGAGCGCGGCGGCCACCTGCTCGGCCTGGCGGTCGCGGCCCCGCTCGTCGGGGTGCACGTACCAGGGGACCGGCTGCCCGCCCAGGGTGAGCCCGGAGTCCTCCAGCAGGCCGCCGACGCCCCGGTCGGGGCCGGCGCAGGCGCTGCTGTCCCCGGTGCGGTCGTAGAGCCCGACGTAGGTGGCGCCGCCGGCCTCGGCGGTCCGCCGGGTGAGTTCGTCCAGCCGCCGCTGGAGCCGGTCGAAGAGCGGCAGCGCGTCCGGCGGGACGTCGGCGAACGGGGGCTCGGGCTGGCCGGGGGCCGGGGTCAGGCAGGCGGTCGGGTCGGCGGGCACCATCCGGGGGTAGCCGACCAGGACCGGCCGGGCCTCCGGCGCGGCGAGGCGGATCCGGGCGAGCAGCTCCGCCAGTTCGGCCGCGACCTGCCCGAAGCGCTCCTCCAGCCACTCCCGTCCCGGCCCCTCCTCGAAGAACTCCCGGCACTCGGCGGCGGGCCGGTCCGGGTCGACCGGGTCGCCGGGCATCAGGGGCTGTGTCCGGAGCGCGGCGGAGCACTGCTTGAGGACCCGGCCGAAGCTCAGCGTGTTGCCACCCGCGCTGCCCACCACCAGTCGGACGTCCGGGCCGAGCGCGTCCTGCTGCGGCGGGGCCTGCCGGTCGGCGGTCAGCCGCTGCGGCGTCCAGAAGTCGTGGACGGCCGCGCCCGCGCAGGAGACGTCCGCCCGGACGTCGAGCGGGACGCCCCGCTCCGCCAGCCGCCGGGCGGCGACGGCCGGGTAGTTGGTGACGGCCCGGAAGCAGAGCGGCCCGTCGCCGTCCGGGCGGACCGGGGCGAGGCCGAAACCGGAGGTCAGCGAGTCGCCGAAGAAGACGGTCGGCACCCCGGCCGGGGCCGGGGCCGGGGCCGCGCCGCCCGCCGGGGCGGCGAGCGCCGGACAACTGCCCAGGACGGCGGCGGTGACGGCGGCGACGACCGCCCGCCGCAGCGCCGTGGTCCTCGTCCTGCGGATGGCCGTGGGCACGGCTGTGGGCATGGCCGTGGGCATGGTGGCGCCCTTTCGTCGGGGTGGTGCGGATCGTGACGCCACGCATTCACTCACACGCGTGGCGTCACGGTCCGCCGGTCCGGCACCGCCCGCCGGGCCCGGACCGGCGGGCGGGGCCCCCGAGATCACCCCATCCGGTGAACGGCCGTCCCGGGCGCGCGCCACCCCCGCCGGTCGGTCAGATCCGGCCGGTGAGCACGAACCCGGCCTCGTCGACCGCGGCCCGGACGCCCGCCTCGTCGACCTCCCCGGTGACGGTGACGCGTCCGGCCTTGGCGTCGGCGGTGACGGCGGTGACGCCGGGCAGGACGGCGAGCCCGGCGCTGACGGTCCGCTCGCAGTGGCCGCAGCTCATGCCGTCGACGGCGAAGACGGTGGTGGTCATAGGACGTGCTCCCGTTCGGTGGGTGTTTCCGTGCCCGTCCACGACAGCGCACGGCAGGTGGCGGGGGCACCGGGACACGCGGCCGGGTGCCCCCATCGGATGGAGCCGGGAACCGTTCAGGCCGCGCGGGCGACGGGTGCGCGGGCGACCAGCGCCCGGTCGGCGTGTTCGGCGTCGGCGAGTTGCCTGATCAGGACGGTGCGGGCCCGGTTGACCCGGGAGCGGACGGTGCCGACCGGGCAGCCCGTCAGTGCGGCGGCCTCCTCGTAGGGCAGGCCGAGCAGCGCGGTCAGCACGAAGGCGGCGCGGCGCTCGGCGGGCAGCGCGGCGAGCAGCTCGCCGAGCGCGACGCCCTCGTCGAAGCCGGGCAGACCGCGCGGCTGGGCCCGCTCGGCGGCGCCCTGCCAGTCGTCGGTGTCCAGCAGCCGGGGCCGGCAGGCGGTGAAGCGGTGGCGGTCCACGACGGTGCGGCGGGCGATGGAGAGCAGCCAGGTCCGGGCCGAGGAGCGGCCCTCGAACCGGGGCAGGCTGCGCAGCGCCCGCAGGTAGGTGTCCTGGGTGAGGTCGTCGACGGCCTGGGGGTCGCCGGCGAGGCGGGCGACGAACCGTCGCACGTCGGCGCGGGTGGCGCGGACGAACCGTTCCACGGCGGCCGGGTCGCCGCCCCGGGCGGCCAGCGCCCAGGCGGTCACCGCCTCGTCGTCGGCGCGCGGTGCGGGCAGGGCAGGGGTCATCTCGGGAGGTCCTTGCTCGAAGCCGGAAGGGAAGCGGGGGCGGCCCCGCCCGGCCCGCCCCGCCGTCCTCCGCCGCCCTGAGCCGTCACGGTCCGCAACGCACCGGGGCGCACTGGAACGCACCGGAACGCACCGGAGCGCGCCGGACGGACGGCGGGGTCGCGGGGAGGGGTCCGGGGGCGGCCGCGGGACCGGTCCTGGGCGCACGGCAGCCGCGCCGCCGCCCGCGGAGGGGCGGGCACGGCGGAGCTCCGGCGCACCGGACGGGCCGTCAGCGGACGGCGGACACCGCCGGCGGTCCCCGGGTGACGAGCGAGTGGAGGTGCGGGCGCGGCCTCGGCCGGCGCGCCGTCCGCCGGGGCCGGCCGAGCCGGCGCGGAACGGCCGGGCGGGCGGCCCCGAGCAGCAGCAGGACGGGGGCGAACAGCCGGACGGCGACGGTGCGGGCCAGCCCGTGCGCGGCGCGCTCGCCCGCCGCCAGCCACAGGCCGAGCAGCAGCGCGGCCAGCAGGTGCGCGGCCAGCATGCCGAGCGTGGCGCCGTGCTGGTGTGACGGCGCCACCACGCCGGGCAGGTGGGCCGCCACCGACATGCCGGGCATGCCCGGCATCGCGGCCGTCGCGGGTTCGTCCAGCGGGACGACGGCCATCCCGTCACCCGGCGCGATCCCCGCCGCCTCGACCAGCCGCGCCACCTGCGCGTCGCTCAACCGCCCGGCGCCGCCCGGCGGTCCGGTGTCGCACAGCAGCAGCCGCGCCCACCGCGCGGCGAGCCCGCCGGGGGCGGGCGGGGCGGTCGCGGCCTGGCCGAGCGCGAACGCGGCGTGCAGCGCGGCCTGGACGCCGACGGTCAGCGCCGTGACCGGCAGCGGTCCGCGCTCCCGACGGCCGGTCAGCCAGCCGAGCGCCCCGGCGCCGCCGAACGCGGCGAGCAGGGCCGGGCCGGGCACCGGCGTGCCGGACACCAGGACGTGGGCGGTGGCGGCGAGCAGCACGCAGGCGGCCGCGAACACCGCGGCCCGTGCGGCCCGTCCGACTCGTCCCGATTGCATGGCGGGCCCATCGTCGCACCCTCCGGCCCCGCACCCGGGGGACCCTTCCCCGCCCCCGCCGGTGTGACCTGGATCACATGATGGTGCCGGGAACTCGAACTCCCCGCCGGACGACGACTGTTCCGGCCCCTTCCCGGGGGCCCGCCACCACCCCCGACCCGGACCGGCCGGTCCTGGACAGGAGAGCAGCACCGTGCGGGAGACCCTCGTTCCGATCGCCACCTTCTGCGGCAACTGCGACTGCGGCTGCCCGCAGTTGTTCCTCGACGCCGACGCCCCCGAGGAGCGGCGGGTGCGCCTCACCGACGACTTCGGGCAGCGGATCCAGATGAGCCGCGAGCAGTTCGCCGACCTGCTCGCCCAGGCGAAGTCCGGCGCCCTGGACGGAGCCCTCGTGGACGGAGCGGCCGTCCCCGCCTGACCGACCGCCCGCGCCGGCGGCCGCCCGCCCCGGGCCCGGCCTGATCGGGGTGCCCGCGCCGCGCCGCCCCCGTCCGCGTGCTCCCCGCCACGGACGGACGGCCGGCCCCGCGCACCGCGGGACCGGCCGTCCGGCCGTGCGCGCCCGGGGGCGTCAGACCCGGTCGGCCGCGATCAGGACGTACTGGAAGGACCCGTCCTTGTACGACTCGATGAAGGCCTCCTCGATGCCGGTGACCAGCGAGGAGGTGGCGCGCAGCTCCCAGTAGGGCAGCGTGTCGGGGGTCAGGTCGATCACGGCCTGCGGGACGAGGCGGTTGTCGGCCATCGCGCGCAGGTACTCGCGGCGGGAGTGGATGTTGCACTCGAAGTGGGCGTTGATCTGCGAGACCCACTTGGAGGGCTGGCCGTAGCGCGGGTTCCAGCAGCCGGTGATGGTGACGTAGCGGCCGCCGACCTTGAGCACCCGGGAGTGCTCGGCGAACAGGTCGTGCAGGTCGACGTACATGCTGGACTCGTTGTTCCACGAGCCGGACATCTGGCCGTTCTCGAACGGGGTGTCGAGCATGTTGCAGACCCGGGAGCGGACGTGGTCGGCGATGCCGAGCTCCTGGACGCGGCGGTTGCCGAACTCGGCCTGGGTGCTGGAGAGGGTGACGCCCTCGACCTTGCAGCCGAAGCGCTGGTGGGCCATCACCATCGAGCCGCCGCGGCCGCAGCCGGCGTCCATCAGGGTGTCGCCGGGCGCGATCGGGCCGAGGTGGTCGAGGAGCACCTCGGCCTGCGCGGACTCCAGCCGGTGCAGTTCGGTGATCAGCTTCTTCTCGTACTCGCTGTCCTCGGGGGTGCCGAGCGCGGCGGTGTCGATCTCGCCGATGCCGTAGTGGTGGTGGTACAGGCCGTCGACGTCGCCGAGGCGCAGGTTGACCGGGCGGGCCTCGTTGTTCCAGTAGCGGGCGATGTCGCCCTGGTAGGCGGTCGCGGGTGCCGGGACGAAGGCGGAGGCGGTGCCGAGGTCGGTGCTGGTCATGTGATCGGTTGTCCTTATCTTGCCGGTGCTTACCAGAAATCGGGCAGGCTGTAGCGGAAGGTGTTGGTCTGGTGCCAGTGGTGGTTGCCGTCGACCCAGGCGGCCACCCCGCGCAGGAAGCGCAGCAGCGGCGGGGCGGGACAGGCGGCGGCCAGCGCGGCCGACTCCGCCTCGAAGGCGCGCATCAGCTCGTTGTGCACCTCGACCGCCTTGAGGTAGCCGTCCTTGTCGGAGAGGCCCTCGCGTTCGGAGATCACCACCGGGAGGTTGAGGTGCCGGCCGGGGCTGGCGAGCTCCTTGGTGTACGAGTACAGGTCGTTGACGATCGTCGTCGCGTTGCTCGCCAGCGCGATGACCCGCTGGGTCGCCGGCATCGCCTGCAGGTCGGCGGGCAGCTCGTAGCCGCCGACGGCGTCGGTGATGGTCGGGCACGGGCGGAAGTTGTTGAACTGGCGCATCGCCAGGTACTCCCACACCTCGGGCACGTGGTCGGTCTCGGCCCAGGCGGCCTCCGCCAGGTAGCCCAGGTGCAGCCGCGCCATGTCGTGCCGGAACCGGTCGGCCTGCGTGGGGCTGGCCGTCTCGGTGAAGTAGCGCATCGCCGAGTGGTAGGCGCGGCGCGGGGCGTCCGCGCCGAGCGACTCCGTCCAGCCCGGCGCGTACTCGGCCGTGGTGTGCAGCGGGTCCAGCGCGGTGTGCGCGAGCAGCAGCCGGCTGCCGAGGCCGACCGGGGAGCCGCCGTGGTCCTCGCAGTAGCAGTCGTCGACCGCGTTCTCGGCGACCATCAGCCGGGTCGCCAGCATCACGTGCTCGACCGTCGGGGCGTCCGGGTGGCAGGCCACCATGTAGCGGCCGACCGAGAAGCCGTCGAACTGGCCCTCCCACTCGTCCGGGAACAGGTCGACCTCGTCGACCGCCCAGTCCTTGATCCGGCGGCTGACCTCCGCGACCCGGACGGGGTCGGGCTCCGGGATGGGGTGGAAGTACAGGCCCGGCACCGGCACGCCCTCCACGGCGGCGGGCGGCGGCACCGGCGGCGCCGTCTGCGGCGCGGGCGGCGGGGAGGCCCGGAACAGGCTGCCCGTCCCGAGCCCGCTGGGACCGCGCAGGATCCGCCGCAGCCCGTCCGACGGCGCGGCGACCTCCGGGGCGGCGGCCGGCTCGGGGAGGAGCTGCGCCGGGGCGGCCTGCGCGGGGACGGTCGCGGCGGCGCCCTCCGCGGTCCCGGCGACGGCGGAGGCGGCGGCCGTCGCGGCCACCGCCTCGGCGACCGCGGCGGCGGCCGCGGCCAGGAACGGCGGGAGGGCGGGGTCGGACAGGGCGGGGAACCCGGACGGTGCGGACGGAGCGGGGAGCGGCGAGGAGAGCCCCGGGTCGGGCATCCGTGACTCCTTTCCTGGGGTGAGGGGCGGTCTGATCGGAACCGTGGCGAGGCCTCGCCACTGCTTGGGGGTGCGTCGGCCCGGTGCGCGCGCTCGCGGCGGGCCGGACGCGGCGGGGTGCTCGACGGTCGGTGCGCGGCCGTCGCCCGGCCGTCCGGGCTCCGGGGTCCCCGGGCGCGCGGACGGTGGCGGGCGGCCTGCGGCCGTCCGCCACGAGGGGGTCTCGTGGTCAGCCCGCCCGGGGGGCGTCCGGGGACGCGATCGGCGGCTTCGCCCGCGTCCGCGGCGGCACCGGTTTCGCGACCGGGCCGGTCTCAACGGTCATGGGGCGAACGCTCCTCACCAGCGGGAAAGATGACGAACCGTCAGGCCGTGCGGACGACTCGGTCGGATCTTGAGGAACGCTAGTGCTCCGCCGACGGCCTCCGCCCGGGTGGCGGGGGGTATTTACCTCGATACGGTGATCTTGCCGATCTCGATGTTTACCCGCCCGACCGGCGCGATTTCAGCCAGCCGGTCCGCACCGTCCCCGAACCGCCCCGCTTCCGGCGGCCCCGCACCGGGCACCGGCGGTTTCCGGCCATCGAGCGCCGCTGCCGTCGCACGCGAAGGCCCCCGCCCCGCGCACGGAGGCGGGGACGGGGGCGGGGTGCTCGCGCGCGTGCGCGGGGGTGTTCCGTGGGGCGGGGCGGGGGTCAGGCCGCGGCGCAGGCCCGGCCGTTCAGGGTGAAGGCGGGCAGCGCGGCGGGGGTGCCGCTCGCCTGGAACCCGAAGGAGGCCGTGCCGCCCGGGGCCAGCGTGCCGTTCCAGCCCGCGTCGACGGCGGTGACGGCCGCGCCGCTCTGGACCACCTTGGCGTTCCACGCGTTGGTGACCGCCTCGTTGCCCCGGTACGTCCAGGCGAGCGTCCACCCGGAGACCGTCGTGCCGCCGGTGTTGCGCACGGTCACGTCGGCGGTGAAGCCGTTGCCCCAGCTGCTGCCCACCGCGTAGGCCACCGTGCAGCCCGCGGCCGGCTGGCTCGGGCTGCCGCTGGCCGACGGCGACGGGGACGGGGAAGACGAGGGCGAGGGCGAGACGGACGCGGACGGGGACGGGGACGGGGACGGCGAGGGGGAGACCGACGCGGACGGCGACGGGCTCCCGCCGCTCCCGCCCGGCTCGGCGCCCCACTGCGGCACTCCCCCGTCCAGCAGCCGGATGTTGGCCGCGTCCACCGGCGTCGAGCCCGGCACCAGCGAGATGCCCTGGTACGACCAGTCGTTGGTGGGGTCCCAGGCGCCCGCGGAGGCGATCCGGAACTGCACCTCCTTGCGGTAGGCGGACTGCCCGGCCGGGGCGATCACGGTGTTGGAGCAGTCGACCGTGACGTAGTAGGTGGACCCGGAGTGGAGCGTGGGGCCGCTGACCGTGCCGCACTGGTTGTAGTTGGTGGTGAGGGTGATCTGGCTCGGGCTGACCCCGGGTTCCAGGGTGAAGTAGTAGCGCAGCGAGGCGTTCTTGAGCGGGCGGGCCGGCCAGGCCGACTTGTCGATCAGGTACGCCTTGATCTCGGTGAAGTTGGTGCCGGCGGCGTTCACCGAGGCCTGGACGGACATCTCCGGGCCGTCCGGGGTCTCCCGGGGCGGGAAGTCGGCGAGCGGGGTGCCGCCGTACTCGCCGTAGAGCCGGGCCAGCGCGCCGGTGAAGGCGGCGTTGTAGTCGGTGGCGACCTCGTTGTTGACGTAGTTGGAGCGGTCGTCGGTGTAGGCGTCGTCGGCCGAGCTGGGGCCGCCGACCAGGGCGCCGATCAGGGTGTGCCGGCTGCCGACCGGGTTGGTGAGCTGGTCGGTCCAGGAGCCGTGCGCGGTGCGGTGGTGCGGGTTCTTCGGGGAGTTGGCGCCGAAGCCGATCAGGTAGCTGGACTTGCGGGGGTTGTCGCCGAGCGCGTAGCCGATCTGGCGGACCGCGAAGTCGTGGTAGCGGGCCTTGCGGACCGGGTCGCCGGTGAGCGTGTCGGAGTAGAGCAGCGCCACGAAGGAGGTGTTGGCGGCGTACCGCAGCGACCCCCAGGAGTCGAGGACGGCCTCACCGCCCGGCGAGTACTTCACCTGGCTGCCGTTGACGCCGACGGTCCACCAGTCCAGCCAGCGGTTGGCGTCGTCGACGTACTGCTGCTTGCCGGTGAGCTGGGCCAGCAGCACGTAGGCGCCGTAGGACTTGTCGTCCCAGGCGATCGTCCACTTGTACGACTTGGTCGTGGACTGCGGCTCGGTCGACAGGTTGGCGTAGTAGCTCTCCGCCTTCGCCAGGTAGGCGCTGTCCCCGGTGGCCTTGTAGAGCCAGATCGCGCCCCAGACCAGCTCGTCGTTGTAGCCGCTCCAGGAGTTGTAGTAGCCCTGGGCGTCCTTGATGCAGTCGCTGTACTTGCCGCGGTAGGTGTCGGCGAAGGAGTACAGCTGCTTGGCGTGGGTCAGCAGGGTCGCCGCGTACGCCGGGTCGCTGTCGGCGAACACCATCGACGAGGAGGCCAGCGCGGCGGCCGTCTCCCCCGCCAGGTCCGACCCCGGGCAGGAGGCGTCGATCCTGTACGCGGGCCGGGCCATCGGCAGCACCTCGGCCGGGCCCCACCAGGCGTGGTCGGCCGAGCCGCCGCCGACCTGGCCGTAGAGCACGTTCGGGGCCGGGTGCGCCTTGATCAGGTAGTCGTCGACGAAGCGCAGGTTGTTCTTCAGGTACGTCAGCTGCCCGGAGGCGGTGTACGCCTGCTTCTCGGCGATGCCGCCCCAGGCCAGCATGGTGGTCGAAGCGGCCATCGGCAGGCCGAACTTGACGTGGTCGCCGGCGTCGTACCAGCCGCCGGTCAGGTCGAGTCCGACGTCCTTGCCGTCGTCCAGCGCGGAGTCGCCGCGCCAGCCCACCCGGTTGGTGGCGGGCAGCTTGCCGGACTGCTGGGCCTCGTAGAACAGCAGCGACTTCTGCAGCGCCTCGCCGTAGTTGAACGCGGACGCGGCCGCGGCGGACACGGTGCCGGCGCCGTCGGCCGCCGCGGCCGGCTCGGTGTGCAGCGGCAGCAGCGCGGCGGCGGCGAGCACCCCGGCCGCGACCAGGCCGAGGACGGCCCGGCGGGCGACGCCGGGCGGACGGGACGGACCGGACGGGGCGGCGGTGGGGCGGCCGGGACGGGACGAGCCGGGTGGGGGTGCGGCTGCGTGGGGCATGGCGGTGGCGTCCTTCCGGGACGGCTGCGGGGTGGGGGCAGCCGACCGCACGGCCCTGACCTGCCCGAACGCAATGGGAGCGCTCCCACATCGCGGTCGGCTCGGGAAGGCGCGGGCAGGCGGTGGGCGGCGTCCATGGTGTCCGCGCCGCCGCGTCCGTGTCAACGCTCGCCCTGGAAGTTACACGGCCGGGTTGACGGACCGACGAGGACCGACGAGGACCGGCCCGCCACGGACGTCGAACGGGTCGCGGGCCCCGGTGGGCCGGCGGGTGTCACGGCCCGCCGGCCCGTCCTACGGGTGAGGCTCCAGCGTAGGCGGGGCGGCGGGGAGGACGGCAGGGGCCGAACGTCCCGGGCGGGGGACGTTCGGGCCGCTCGTGGCGGCCGGGGTCAGAGCAGCGGGCGGACGTGTTCGGCGAAGGTGTAGGCCTCCTCCAGGTGCGGGTAGCCGGAGAGGACGAACTCGTCGACGCCGGCGTCCCGGTACTCGGCGAGGCGGTCGGCGACCTCGCGGTGGCTGCCGACCAAGGCGGTGCCCGCGCCGCCGCGGACCAGGCCGATGCCCGCCCACAGGTTGGGGGCCACCCAGAGGCGGTCGCGGCGGCCGCCATGCAGGTCGAGCATCCGGCGCTGGCCGACCGACTCGAGGGCGCGCAGGCGCTGCTGTCCGGCGGCGATCGCGGCGTCGTCGAGGTCGGCGATCAGCGCTTCGGCGTCCTGCCGGGCGCGGGCGGCGGTGGCCCGGCTGAGGACGTGCACCCGCAGGCCGAAGCGCGGCGAGCGCCCCCGGGCGGCGGCGAGCGCGCGCACCCGGGCGATCTTCTCGGCGACCCGTTCGACCGGTTCGCCCCACGTCAGGTAGGTGTCGGCGTGCCGGGCGGCGACGTCGAGCGCGGGGGCGGAGGAGCCGCCGAAGTAGATCCGGGGCAGCGGGTCGGGCGGGCGGCGCAGGTGTCCGTCGTCGATCCGGTAGTGCGGGCCGGCGTGGTCGTACGGGGTGCCGCGCCAGGCGGTGCGGACCACGTCCAGGAACTCGTCGGCCCGGGCGTAGCGTTGGTCGTGGTCGAGCCGGTCGCCGTAGCCGCGCTGTTCGGCGTCGCTGCCGCCGGCCACCACGTTGAGCAGCAGCCGGCCCTCGGAGAGGCGTTGGAAGGTGGCGGCGGTCTGCGCGGCGAGCGCGGGTTCGACCAGGCCGGGGCGGAAGGCGACCAGGAACTTGAGCCGGCGGGTGGCGGCGATCAGCGCGGCGGTGGTGATCCAGGCGTCCTCGCAGTGCGCGCCGGTCGGGGTGAGTACCGCCTCGTAGCCCAACTGGTCGGCGGCCTGAGCGAGTTGGGTGAGGTAGCCGAGGGTGGCGGGGCGCCCGGCGGCCGCGGGGCCCCCGGCCGCGCCGCCGATGCCGGTGCCGTGCGCGGCGCCGCCCAGGTCGCGGGCGTCGCCGCCGGTCGGCAGGAACCAGTGGAACGCGGCGGGCGGCCGGGCCGGGGCGGTCACGGCCGGGCCCCGCCCTCGGCGCGGAGCGGGGTGCGGGCCACCAGGAACTCGGTGCGGCGGCGCAGCGTGAAGCCGATCGACTCGTACAGCGCGATCGCCTTGGTGTTGGCCGCGGCGGCGTGCAGGAACGGGTGGTCGCCGCGCTGCTCGATGCCGTGCGCGACGGCGCGCACCAGGCGGGTGGCGAGGCCGCGGCCGCGGTGCTCGGGGGCGGTGCAGACGGCGCTGATCTCGGTCCAGCCGGGCAGCCGCAGCCGCTCGCCGGCCATCGCGACCAGCCGGCCGCCCTCGCGCAGGCCGAGGTAGCGGCCGAGCACGACGGTGCGGGGCAGGAACGGGCCGGGCGTGGTGCGGGCGACCAGGTCGAGCATCTCGGGGACGTCCGCGGGGCCGAGCCGGACGGCCTCGGGCGCGGGCTCGGTGCGCAGCGCGGTGGCGATCAGCTGGACGCCCTCGCCGCCGTCCACCACCTCCCAGCCCTCGGGCGGGGTGGCGGTGAGGGGCAGCGTGGTGCCGGGCGGCCCGGCCAGGGCGGCGAGGTCGCGCCAGGCCTGCGGGTCGGCGGGGTCGGCGAGCGCGGTGAACGGCGAGACGTCGAGGGGGTAGCGGGCGGCGCGGCCGAGGCGTTCGGCGAGGTGGGCGTGCGGGCCGGTCAGGGCCGCCCAGATCGGGTTGTCGAGCAGCGCGACGGCCTCGGGGGTGAGCAGCCGGGCCAGTGCGTCGTCGGCAACGACGGCAACAGCGGCGTCGGAGGTGTCGGTGGTGTCAGTGGTGTCGGTGGGCAGGGTGGTGCGCGGGGTCATGGCGGTACGGCTCCTGGTGCGGGACGGGCGAGCGGACGTGCGGCGAGCGGCGCACGGCATGCGGCGGGTTGCTTCAACCGGCCGGACAGAGCGCGCTGTTGACGCGCAGCAGGTCGACGGGCCGGTCGAGGTACACCTCACGCTCCGCTGCCCGCACCGCCTCCGCCTCCCGCACGTCCCGGCCGTCCCCGCTGGTCCTCGTCGGCCGTCCCGACCCCTGTCGCGGCCAAGCTAGGCCGGGGTCCGACGGGATGTCAACGGCCGTCCGCCGGGCCGGGACCGGTGGTTCGTTACCGCTGTATGAACAGCGTTGTGCCGGGCCGGGGTGCGGGGTTACGGTGCGAGGACGGCGGCACCCGGGCGGTGCCGCGAGGCGCGGACGGGAGGTGACGGCGGTGCGGGCACTGGAGCGCGAGGTGTACCTCGACCGGCCGGTCGACCTGCTGCGGGTGAGCGCCGCGCTCTGTCCGGCCTGTCCGGTCGGCTGACGCCGCCCCTTCCCTCCGCCCGCCGACGCCGCCGCGCCCTCCGCGCGCCCCGGACGCCCTCCCCGAGCAGCCCTCGGACCGCCCCGGCGGTCGACGATCGCCGCAGCCACCGCGACTCCGGTCCGCCACCGCTCCCCGCACCGCTCCGCATCGCACCGCCCGCGCCCCGGCCTCCCGGCGCTTCAGCACCTCCCCAGCTCCTCCGCGTGAACAGGAACCGGTCCACCATGTCCGCATCCCCAGCAGTACCCCAGTCCCCCGCCCCCCTCCACCTCGCCGTCGCGCTGGACGGCGCCGGCTGGCACCCCGCCGCGTGGCGGGAGCCGGAGGCCCGGCCGAAGGAGCTGTTCACCGCCCGGTACTGGGCGGACCTGGCGGCGGAGGCGGAGCACGGCCTGCTCGACCTGCTGACCATCGAGGACGGGCTGAGCCTGCAGTCGGACCACCCGTTCGAGCCGGACGCGCGCACCGACCGGGTCCGCGGCCGGCTGGACGCGGTGCTGGTGGCGGCCCGGATCGCGCCGCTGACCAGCCACATCGGGCTGGTGCCGACCGCGATCACGACGCACACCGAGCCGTTCCACCTCTCCAAGGCGGTGGCCACGCTGGACTTTGTGAGCGAGGGCCGGGCGGGGGTGCGGGTGAAGGCCTCGGGGCGCAACGACGAGGTCCGGCACTTCGGCCGCCGCGAGCCGCTCGACCTGGAGCTGGAGGACCTGGACTCGCCCGCCTCGCTGGCCGGGCTCGCCGAGCTCTTCGGCGAGGCCGAGGACTACGTGGAGGTGCTGCGCCGGCTGTGGGACAGCTGGGAGGACGACGCGGAGATCCGGGACGCCGCGACCGGCCGGTTCATCGACCGGGAGAAGCTGCACTACATCGACTTCGAGGGCCCGCGGTTCTCGGTCCGCGGCCCGTCGATCACGCCCCGCCCGCCGCAGGGTCAGCCGCTGGTCGCGGCCCTGGCCCACCGCGGCGAGCCGTTCCGGCTGGCGGGCCGCTCGGCCGACCTGGCGTTCGTGACGCCGCGCGACGCGGACGACGCCCGGGCGATCCTGGCCGAGATCCGGGCCGCCCAGGAGGCCGCCGGGCGCGCGGCGGAGACCCTGCACGTCTTCGCCGACCTGGTGGTCTTCCTGGAGGAGCGGCCGGGCGCGGCGGCCGAGCGGCTGGCCCGGCTGAACGGGACGGCGGGCGCCGAGTACGCCAGCGACGCCCGGATCTTCGCCGGGACGCCCGTCGAACTGGCCGACCTGCTCGTCGAGTTGGCCGAGTCCGGGCTGACCGGATTCCGGCTGCGGCCGGGCGCGCTGCCGTACGACCTGGAGCGGATCACCCGCGGCCTGGTCCCGGAGTTGCAGCAGCGCGGGCTGTTCCGCACCGCCTACGAGGCGTCCACCCTGCGCGGCCTGCTGGGCCTGCCGCGCCCCGCCAACCGCTACGCCACCGCCGCCGCACCCGCCACCGTCCGCGCCTGAACTCCGAACTCCGAAGGAAAGCACCAGACATGAGCAACGAGAACAGCAGCAGCGGCGGCGGCGGCGACAGGCCACTCAAGCGGATCCACCTGGCGGCGCACTTCCCGGGCGTGAACAACACCACGGTGTGGAGCGACCCGCAGGCGGGCAGCCAGATCGCGTTCAGCTCCTTCGCCCACCTGGCGCGGACCGCCGAGCGCGCCAAGTTCGACTTCCTGTTCCTGGCCGAGGGCCTGCGGCTGCGCGAGCAGAACGGGCTGATCTACGACCTGGACGTGGTCGGCCGTCCGGACACCTTCGCCGTGCTGGCGGCGCTGGCGGCGATCACCGACCGGCTCGGCCTGGCCGGGACGATCAACTCGACGTTCAACGAACCGTACGAGGTGGCACGGCAGTTCGCCTCACTGGACCACCTCTCGGCGGGCCGCTCGGCGTGGAACGTGGTGACCTCCTGGGACGCCTTCACCGGTGAGAACTTCCGGCGCGGCGGGTTCCTGCGCGAGGAGGACCGGTACGCCCGGGCGCAGCAGTTCCTGGAGGCGTCCTGGCGGCTGTTCGACTCCTGGCGCGGGGACGAGGTGGTGGCGGATCCGGCGTCCGGCACGTTCCTGGGCGACCCGGACGCGGGCCGTTTCGCCTACCGCAGCAGCGAGTTCGACATCGCGGGCCGGTTCGACGTGCCGCGCGCGCCGCAGGGCCGTCCGGTGATCTTCCAGGCCGGCGACTCCGAGCAGGGCCGCGAGTTCGCCGCCGCCTCGGCGGACGCGATCTTCTCCCGGCACGGGACCCTGGACGCGGGCAAGGCGTTCTACGCGGACGTGAAGGGCCGGCTCGCCAAGTACGGCCGTGCGCACGGGTCGTTGAAGATCCTGCCGGCGGTGACCTTCGTGCTGGGCGACACCGACGCCGAGGCGCACGAGAAGGCCGAGCTGGTGCGCCGGCAGCAGGTCAGCGGGCAGACCGCGATCCGGCTGCTGGAGCAGGTCTGGAACCGGGACCTGTCCGACCACGACCCGGAGGGGCCGCTGCCGGCGGCGGATCCGCTGGTCGGCGAGCACACGGTGGCCCGGGGCCGGGCCTCGGTCCGGATGAACCGGGACCCGCAGGCGCTGGCCCGCGAGTGGCGGGCGCTCGCCGAGGCGAAGAACCTGTCCATCCGGGACCTGGTGATCGAGGTGTCCGGCCGCCAGTCCTTCGTCGGCACCCCGGCCCGGGTCGCCGAGGAGATGAACCGCTTCGTCCAGGAGGATGCCAGCGACGGCTTCATCCTGGCCCCGCACCTGACGCCCGGCGGCCTGGACGAGTTCGCCGACACCGTCGTGCCGCTGCTCCAGGAGCGCGGCGTGTTCCGCACCGAGTACGAGGGCAGCACCCTGCGCGAACACCTGGACCTGCCCGCTGCCACCACCACCTCTCCCCGGGAAGCGATATGACGACCATTCAGGAATCCACCGGCACCGAGGAGTTCACCCGCGCGTGGGAGGAGTGGCACGCCGCCAGCCAGCGCGCGCTCGCCGACCCGCACGGCTTCCTCGCCGTCACCGGCCTGCACTGGCTGGACACCGAACCGACCCGCTACCCGGACGCCCCGGGCGCCTGGTCGACCGGCCCGGACGGGGTGTGGGTCGAGCTGGACGAGGGCGAGGAGCTGGTCGTCGACGGGGAGCCGGTGCACGGCCGGCACCACTTCGGCGTGCTGCCGGAGCGGGCCAGCCAGTACGCGACCGCGGGCGACGCGGTGGTCGAGGTCGCCAAGCGCGGCGGCCACGACATCCTCCGCCCCCGGCACCCCGACAACCCGCTGCTGCGCGACTTCACCCGCACCCCGACGTACGCGCCGGACCCGCGCTGGGCGCTGACCGGCCGCTACCTGCCGTTCGACGCCCCTCGGCCGGTGACCGTCGGCGCGGCCGTCGAGGGCCTGCAGCACGTGTACGACGCCCCGGGCGAGGTCGAGTTCACGCTGCCCGACGGCGGCGGCACGCACCGGCTGACCGCGTTCAACGGCAACCTGCCGGGCAGCCTCCAGGTGCTGTTCACCGACGCCACCTCGGGCGTCACCACCTACGCCGCCAACCGCGCGCTGAACATCCCGGCGCCGGACGGGCAGGGCCGGGTCACGGTCGACTTCAACCGGTCCACCAACCTGCCGTGCGCCTACACCGACCTGGCGACCTGCCCGCTGCCGCCCGCCGAGAACCGGCTCCCGGCGGCGGTCGAGGCCGGCGAACGGATCCCACTGGAGCGCGGCGGCCAGCCGTAGCGACCACTGACCCGGAGCCCGGTCCGGAGCCCGCTGCCCGCGGGCCCCGGACCGGGCTCCGCGCCGGTTCAGCCGATGGTGCCCTGCGGCCCCGCGCACCGGACGAACAGCGCGGGCACATCGACAGCCGCCCGCCCCCTCACCAGTAGCCGAGGAACGGTCACCACCCGGCGAGGACGAGACGCAGAAGGCGGTCACCACCCTGCGGTCTCCATTCGAACAGTGTTGCTTCAAGCCAGTTATTGACAACTATTGATCGGAGACCGCCCACCCAAGGACACACCCGCTCCGGCCCTGAGGTGCCCCCACCCCGGTCAACCGGCCGGTCCGTGGCAGGGCAGGTGACCGCCTCGGCTTGCCGGGGCGGATCCTGCCGTTCGCTTCGTACCGAACGCCCTGGCAGTGCGGCGCGCCCTGGCCGAGGCCCAGGTCATCCGTGGCGCGGGTGGCGGCCGGAACGCAGCGGACCGCGCCGGGGCGCTCTTGTCGCTGTCCCGTGCCCCTGACAGTCTTCCGGCGCGCACCTCGCTGCGGCCGGGCATGGTCACGGCCCCGTCCCGCCCCAGCCACCGCCCCCGACGGACGAACCGACAGGAGTGCCTGCCATGCCGCGTACGAACTCCCGCGCGCTGCCCGCCGCCACGGTGACGGCCGCCCTCGCCCTCGTCACCGCCTTGACCACGGCAAGCGCCCCGGCGGCCGCCGCGCCGTCCCCCTCGACCGGGGCTGCCGCGATCACCTCGGGCTCCTGGGCGTGTTCCGTTCCGTCCGGCTACACGTACACCTCTTCGCGCAGCTCCTACACCTGCTCGGGTGGCAGCGGCTACCGCACCACCGAGTTCTACGTCGAACCGCCCGCCGAGGGCCTGTGGGCCTGCGCCACCGTGCCCGGCTACACCTACACCGGGGTCGCGAGCAACTACACGTGCTCCAGCGGCGGGAGTTACAAGACCAACCAGTTCCTGCTCTACAAGCCCGTGACCGGCATGTGGGCCTGCTCCGTGCCGTCCGGGTTCACGTACACCGCCAGCCAGCAGAACTACGCCTGCTCCGGCGGCGCCGGCTACACCACCACCCAGTTCCTGCTGCGCGCACTCTAGGCGCCGAGGGCCCGACTCCCGAGAAGGCGGGTCCACGGCTGCCGCCCTCCCCGCGAGCGCGGACGGGGTCGACCGTCCCCTCGACGCACGAGCCGGCCACGGACGTGCGGCGAGGGGTCGCCCGGACGTCAGCCGGGCGGCCCCTACCGCGCTGGTGCGATGTCTGCGACTCCTGCGAGGCCTGCGAGGTCGCGGGGTGCGACGGCGGCTCAGATGTCGCGGAAGACCTCGATCTGCGCGCCGACCGAGTTCAGTCGGGCCGCCAGGTCCTCGTAACCCCGGTTGATCACGTAGACGTTGCGCAGGATGGAGGTGCCCTCGGCGGCCAGCATCGCCAGCAGCAGGACCATCGCGGGGCGCAGCGCCGGCGGGCACATCATCTCGGCGGCCCGCCAGCGGGTGGGGCCCTCGACCAGGACGCGGTGCGGGTCCATGAGCTGGACGCTGGCGCCGACCCGGCCGAGTTCGGTGAGGTAGACCGAGCGGTTCTCGTACACCCAGTCGTGGACCAGGGTGGAGCCGTGCGCGCAGGCGGCGATCGCGGCGAAGAACGGCAGGTTGTCGATGTTGATGCCGGGGAACGGCATCGGGTGGATCTTGTCGATCGGCGCGACCAGCTTGGAGGGGCGCACGGTGAGGTCGGTCAGCCGGGTGCGGCCGTTGGCGGCCGGGTACTCGGGGCCGCGCCCGCAGTCGAGGCCCATCTCCTCCAGGACGGCGAGCTCGATCTCGATGAACTCGATCGGGACGCGGCGGATGGTCAGTTCGGAGTCGGTGACGACGGCGGCGGTGAGCAGGCTCATCGCCTCGACCGGGTCCTCGGAGGGGGCGTAGTCGACGTCGGCGTCGATGACGGCCTTGCCGTGCACGGTGAGCGTGGTGGTGCCGATGCCCTCGACCCGGACGCCGAGCAGCTCCAGGAAGAAGCACAGGTCCTGGACCATGTAGTTGGCGCTGGCGTTGCGGATGACGGTGGTGCCGGGGTGGCGGGCGGCGGCGAGCAGGACGTTCTCGGTGACGGTGTCGCCGCGTTCGGTCAGCACGATGGGGCGCTGCGGGGAGACGCCGCGGTCGACGCTGGCCCGGTAGCTGCCGGTGGTGGCGCTGACGTGCAGCCCGAACTGGCGCAGCGCGGCCAGGTGCGGCTGGACGGTGCGGGTGCCGAGGTCGCAGCCGCCCGCGTACGGGATCTCGAAGCGGTCGGCACGGTGCAGCAGCGGGCCGAGGAACATCAGGATGCTGCGGGTGCGCCGGGCGGCGTCCTCGTCCATGCCGGAGAGGTCGAGCCGCGCGGGCGGGGTGATCTCCAGGTCGGTGCCGTCGTTGGTCCAGCGGTGGCGCACGCCGATGCTGGCGAGGACCTCCAGCAGGCGGTAGACCTCCTCGATCCGGGCGGCGCGCCGCAGGGTGGTGCGGCCGGTGGTCAGCAGGGACGCGGCGAGCAGGGCGACGCAGGCGTTCTTGCTGGTGCGGACCTCGATGGCGCCGGAGAGGCGGCGGCCGCCGACCACCCGCAGGTTCATCGGTCCGGCGACGCCGAGCGAGACGATCTCGCTGTCCAGCGCCTCGCCGATCCGGGCGACCAGGTCGAGGCCGATGTTCTGGCCGCCGGACTCGATCCGGGCCACCGCGCTCTGGGTGGTGCCGAGGGCCGCGGCGAGCTGGCTCTGCGTCCAGCCCTTGTGGGTGCGGGCGGCACGGACGAGCTTGCCGATGCGGGAGAGGTAGTCTTCGGTCACCGCGTGAACATATCTCACCTGTGCGATACGGCGCACATCCACTGGCCGGGCGCGGTCATGCCGGGATGCGGACCCCGGTGCGGCCGACGGCTCACTGCCGACCGGCGCCCTCCTGCCGCCCCGGACGGCGGCGGGCGCCACCATGACGGAGCAGCAACGCAGTTGACGGAGCAGCACAACCACCGGGAGCGGCGCCGGAGGCCAGCACGGGGTTCAGGCGGTGCAGGAGGTCGCGGCGGGGTAGCGGCCGGCGCTGAACGCGGCCGGCGGGACGCCCATGAAGCGGCGGAACTCTGCCGTCATGTGGGACTGGTCGTAGTAGCCGGCCCGCGCGGCGATGTCCGCCCACCGGCCCGGGTCGGCCGCGAGCACGGTGCGGACCCGGTCGATCCGGGCGAAGTGCTTCGGCGACAGGCCGGTGGCGTCGGTGAACAGGGTGTGCAGTCGGCGCTCGCTGATCCCCAGCCGGGCCGCGGTCTCCGTGACGGTGCCGCCGGCCAGCAGCCGCACCGCCTCCTCCAGCCGCTCCGACGGCTCCGGGCGGCCGGCCAGCGCCTCGCCGAGCGCGGTGACCGGGTCGGCGGCGAGCCGGTCGACGTCCAGGCCCAGGCCCGGCAGTTCGCGCAGCGGCAGGACACCGTCGGCGAGGCCGTGCAGCGAGCGTCTGAGCAGTTGCTGGGCGCGGCCGGGCCGCATCCGGACCCGTACGCACGAACGGCCGGGCGGGGCGACCCGGTAGGCGGCCCGGGTCCGGGGGCCCTGCACGATCAGCTCGCGCCGGTCGGCGCGGACGATCAGGGTGGTGGCGTGGTCGGGCACGTCGACCGCCGACGGTCCGGCGGCCGTGGCGATGTCGATCCCGGCCACCCAACTCCGCAGGGCGGGCGGTAAGACGAGTGCGTTCATCGGGCCAACGATACTGCCGAAACTTCCTATCCCCCTGTGCTCGGACCTTGCCACTGTCTGGGACATGATCCTTGTCACCGGTTCCACCGGAACCATCGGCAGTCACGTTGTCCGCGTGCTCGGCGAACGGGGCCTGCCGTTCCGGGCGATGTCCCGCCGCGAGCGCCCCGGCGGCGTGCGCGCCGACTTCGACGACCCGGAGGCGCTGGCCCGCGCGGTCGCCGGCGTCGACACCGTCTTCCTGCTGACCGCGCCCCCGCTGCCGACCGCCGACCACGACCTCGCCCTGCTCAAGGCCGCGCGGACGGCGGACGTCCGCAGGGTCGTCAAGCTGTCCGCCCTCGGCACCGGCGAGCGCTTCGAAGGGGGGACGGTCGGCGCCTGGCACCTCGCCGCCGAACAGGCCCTCCGGGCCAGCGGGCTGGCCTGGACGATCCTCCGCCCCGCGGGCTTCGCCTCCAACCTGCTGCGCCACCGGGCCCTGATCCAGGCCGGGGAGCCGATCCCGGACCTGGTCGGCCACGCCCCGCAGGCCGTCGTCGACCCGCGGGACGTCGCCGAGGTCGCCGTCGCCGCCCTGACCGACGACGCGCACGACGGACAGCGCTACGACCTGGCCGGCCCCGAACTGCTCACCCTCGCCGACCAGGCCGCGATCCTGGCGGACGTGCTGGGACGGCCGGTCCGGACCACCGAGTCCCACGCGCTCAGCTGGCTGCCCGTCGGCATCGCCACCGACATCGGCTGGGCCCGGGCCGGCGGCGCGGCCCACCTCACCGACCACGTGCCGCGGGTGCTCGGCAGACCGGCGGGCACCTTCGAACAGTGGGCCCGCGACCACCGGGAGGTGTTCGCGGCGACGCCGTGAACACCCGCCCCGCCCCGTGCCGTCCCGCGCTCCCCCAGCGGCAGGCGGCACCAAGGCCGAGCGGGAACCGAAGCGACGCACCGTCGGTTCCCGCTCAGCACGCCGCCCGGGCCCCTCGCCCACCCGGCGCCGCACCTGCTCAGCCCCGCGCCCGCTCAGCCCTGCACCCGCTCAGCCCTGCGCCCGGGCGGCCAGGTCCTGCCACTCCGCCCAGACCTTGAGGCGCTCCGCGTAGAGGGCCGGCAGCATCTCGTCGCCCTGGGTGCCGAAGAACACCCGCAGCGGCGGTTCGTCCGCGTCGACGACCTCCAGCAGTGCCCGGCCGGCGGCCAGCGGGTCGCCGAAGTCCAGCGTCGCCATGAAGGCGCCGAGCGCGCCGCGGACTTCGTCGTAGGCCGCGATCGGCTCCGACTGCACCGCGGACGAGCCGCCCCAGTCGGTGGCGTAGGCACCCGGCTCGACGATGGTGACCTTGATGCCGAGCCCGGCGACCTCCTGGGCCAGCGACTCGCTCAGCCCCTCCAGCGCCCACTTCGAGGCGTGGTAGCCGCCGACCAGCGGCCAGGCGGCGACGCCTCCGGTGGAGGAGATCTGCACGATGTGGCCGCCCCCCTGCTCCCGCAGGTACGGGAGCGCCGCCTGGGTCACCCACAGCACACCGAACAGGTTGGTCTCCAACTGGTCGCGCAGCGCCTGCTCCGACAGTTCCTCGACCGCACCGAACAGCCCGTGGCCCGCGTTGTTGACCACGACGTCCAACCGGCCGAAGTGCTCGTGGGCCCGCTCGACCGCGGCGAAGACCGCAGCCTTGTCGGTGACGTCCAGCCGGAGCGGGAGCACCCTGTCGCCGTGGGCGGCGACGAGGTCCGCGAGGGACTTCTCGTCGCGGGCGGTGGCCGCGACCCTGTCACCGCGCTCCAGCGCGGCCTCGACGTAGCGGCGGCCGAAACCGCGGGAGGAACCGGTGACGAACCAGACCTTGCTCATGGGAACTCCTTGTGGATCACGTGACGTTGGGGGGGCGGATCGGACAGGGATGTCCGCGCATTGATGACGGGACATCGGTGATGGGACATCAGTGACAGAACATCGGTGACCGGACATCAATGACGAGGCATCAATGACAAGGCATCGATGACGGAGCATCGGTGACGTGACACGGAAACCGCTCAGTCCCGGAAGCGTTCGACCAGTGGTGCCGCCGAGTCCAGGAAGTCCTTGACCTCGGCGTCCTCGGCCGGTGGCGCGTAGAGCACCGCCCGGTCGACGCCGACGGCGCGCAGGCCCTCCAGGACGGCCGGGTCGGGCTCGGCGCCGAAGACGGTCACGGGGACGTGGGCGCGGCCCACCGCGCGGCCCGCCTGCCGCAGTTCGGCGATCCGGGCGGACAGTTCGTCCAGCGGCATCCCGGCGTGCGGCATCCACTCGTCGCCGAAGTCGAGGACCCGGCGGGCGACCCGGGGGCCCGAGCCACCGACCAGGACCGGCGGGTGCGGGGCCTGGCGCGGCTTGGGCCAGGACCAGACGGGGCCGAAGTCGACGTGCTCGCCGTGGAATTCGGCGACCTCGTTGGTCCAGATCTCCCGCATCGCCCTGACCCGCTCGGCCAGCACGGCCCAGCGGCGCCCCGGCTCGGTGCCGTGGTTCTCCAGTTCCTCGGAGATCCAACCGGCGCCGACCCCGAACAGCACGCGGCCGCCGGAGAGGACGTCGAGCGAGGCCACCGCCTTCGCGGTGGTGAGCGGGTCCCGCTGCGGGACGAGGCAGATGCCGGTGGCGACCTTCAACTCGGAGGTGGCCGCCGCCGCGTAGGTGAGGGCCACGAAGAGGTCGTGGGTGTGCGAGAAGTGCGGGGGCAGCTCCCCGACCTCCCGGCGGGTGCGCTCGCTGGCGGGAAGGTGGGTGTGCTCCGGCAGGAAGAGCGACTCGAAGCCGCGCTCCTCCACCGCCCGGGCCAGTGCGTCGGGGCGGATCGCGAAGTCCGCGGGGAACATGGCGATTCCCACCTTCATGCTGCTTCCTTCCATCGCACCGGGCCGACGACCGCCCCCTGACACCAGGTCAGGACCGGTCGGCTCGCCGCGGCTGCTCCTGCTCGTCGTTGCCGTGGTTCCACCTTAAGAAGTGGCGCACCAGACGATCCATGACAGAAAAGCTAGGAAAATTGTCCGATCCTCTCGTCCACGGGACGGTGGGGTGGTCCGTGGCTAGAGTGCTCGACATGGACGTACTCGCGGACATCCTGGCCGCCACCCGCTTCGGCGGCGTACTGCTGGCCCAGTTGCGCTCCGGCCGACCCGACTGGGGCTGCGGCATCGACCCGGCACCCACGGCCGGCTTCCACCTCGTCGCCGAAGGCGTCTGCTGGCTGCGGACGGCCGACCGGCCCCCGCTGCGCCTGGTGCCGGGGGACGTCGTGCTGCTCCCCCGGGGCGCCCGGCACGAGTTGGTGGGCGCGCCGGATTCGACGGCCGTGCGCTACGCCGAGTTGGAGGCCGAGCACCCGCCGGGCCGCGACGGGGTGCTCGACCTGGGCGGCGGCGGCCCGGCGGTGCGGATCGTCTGCGGCAAGTTCACGCACGAGGGCGAGGCCGGAAGGCACCCGGTCCTGGCCGCGCTGCCCGAGGTCATCCACGTCCCGGGGGCGGGCGCCGACGCCGAACTCCAGGCGACCGTACGCCTGATCGCCGCCGAGACCACCAACCGGCGCCCCGGCGCCCAGGCCCTGGCGACCCGGCTGACCGACGTGCTGTTCGTCCAGGTCGTCCGCACCTGGCTGGAGCGGCTGGACGCGGAGACCGAGGCCGGCCCGGGCGCGGAGACGGAGGCGGCCGGCCCCTCCTGGCTGGCGGCCCTGCGCGACCCGCGGATCGGCGGTGTGCTCTCACTCCTCCACGACGATCCGCAACGCCCTTGGACGATGGAGCAGTTGGCGCGCACCGTGGCGATGTCACGTCCGGCGTTCGCCCGACGTTTCAAGGAGTTGGTCGGCGACAGCCCGCTGGCGTACCTCGCCGGGCTGCGGATCGACCGGGCCGCGCGCCTGCTGCGCGACACGGACGACCGGGTCGGCGACATCGCCCGCGCGGTGGGCTACACCTCGGAGTTCGCCTTCTCCCGGGCGTTCTCCCGCCGCCACGGCACCGCGCCGGGCCGCTACCGCCGCGCGGCTCCGGCCCCGGCTCCGGTCCTCCTGGGGGTGTGACCGGCCACCGTCCCGCCCGGCCCTCAGCGCCCCCGCCGGGCCCGGACGTACTCGCGGGCCAGCAACCGCAGCAGGCCCGGCTTCGCGGGGCTCGCGGAACGGCGCGGCAGCGCGCCGAGGTCGGCGCGGGCGGCGGCGGCGGTGAGCCGTTCGACGCCGACGATGCAGCGGATCATCGGCCGGTGCTCGGGGGGCGCGAGGTCGACCAGGGTGCCGCTCGCGGCGCGGGCGCGGTCGGCCCGGTCGAGCAGTTCGCCGAGCAGCGCCCGGACGGCGGGGGTGTCCCGGGCGCCTTCGAGGTCGGCGCGGGTGACGCCGTGCGCGGCCAGCGCGTCGGCGGGGAGGGTGAGGCGGCCGTCGGTGAGGTCCTCGGCGAGGTCGTTGACGAAGTCGAGCCGCTGGCTGGAGTCGATGAACGTCCGGCAGGCGGCGCGGTAGGCGCGCTGGTCGCCGTCGGGGCCGAGCAGCGCGGCGACCACCAGGAAGCCGGGCAGCGAGTACCCGTCGAGGTAGGCCTGGTAGTCGTCCTCGGTGGCGAAGCCGGTGAAGTCGAGGTCGGCGTCCGCGGCGGCGAGGAAGTCCAGCACCCGCCCGCGCAGGACCGGCCGGGCCGCCGCGCTGGCGAGCAGCGGGCGCAGTTCGGGGTCGTCGGTGCGCCCGGCGTCGAGCGCGGCGGTGACCTCCGCGCGCCAACGGGCGGACGCGGCGCGGCGGGTGTCGACCGGGCCGCTGTCGAGCAGGTTGTCGGTGTGGTGCATGAACGCGGTCGCCGCGATCACGTGCGGGACGGTCGCGGGCGGCAGCAGCAGCCCGGCGGCCAGCACCACCTCCCGCTTGTAGGCGGTGACCCGTTCCCGCTGCCGCCCGTACGCCTCCCGCAGCGCGGGCTCCCGCACCCCGGCCGCGTCCAACGCCCGCTCCCAGCCGCCCACGCGCACCCGTTCCCTCGTCCGTCCCCGCCGCCCCGACCCATCCTGCCAGCACACCGCGACCGCCCGGACCGGGTCCGGGGCCGGGCTCAGGTGGTCGCGGTCGCCGTCGCGGTCGCGGTGCGTCGGCCGCCGTACGAGGCGACCAGGGCGTCGGCGACGGTCTCCGCGTCCGCGGCGGCCGGTTCCGCCGGGTACTCCGGCAGCAGGTCGTCCCAGACCGGCAGCCAGGAGCCGAACAGCTGCACCTGGCCCTCCGGGCGGGCGAAGAACCACAGGTGCAGGTGCGCGGCGCCGTCGCCCAGCCGGTAGACGTGCGCCCGGGCGACGTGCGGCAGCGCCTGCACGTGCCGGACGATGTGGGTGGTCAACACGCCCAGTTCGGCAGCCAGTTCGTCGGGGAGCTCGGCCAGGTCGCAGTGGTCGCGCGGGTACAGCATCAGCGCCAGCGGCACCCCGACGCCCGCGACTCGGTCGAGCCGCCAGTGGTCGGTGAACCAGAGGCCCACGTCCCGCTTCCGGCAGATCTCGCAGTCCGCCGGGTCCTCGCCGTGCCGCGCGGGCTCGGGCAGCACCGGTGGCCGCAGCGGCGAGACCCGCAGCCCCTCCTGCTCGAACGGGCTGATCTCCCAGCCGGTCATCCGGGCCAGCGGGAGCCGGAGTTCGGCGTCGGCGGCCGCGCGGGCCCGGGCGTGGAACTCGTCAGGTGTCAAAGCCATGATCGAGAGCCTAGCCCCGACCGTCGACGCCCGGACGTTCGATTCGATCATCCGCTCGTTCGATCATCCGTTCAGAGGCCACCGAGTCCCGGCGGGTCCTCGAACGGCGGGGTGCACCCGGAGGAGGGCCACCTGATGGCCCGGTCCAGCTCGACGGGCCTGCCGTAGCAGCCGCCGGCGGGGCCGACGCGGGTCACCCGGCCGGCCGGCACCATGGCGGCCGGCCCCACCTCCGCGACCGCACGCCGCCCGCCGGCCAGGTACGCGAGCTCGTGGACGGTGAACTCCCGCTCCGGTGGCCGCACTCGCGCCGCCGCCTCCCGGTACGTCCGGTACGCCTACCGATATCTGGCGGCGGCACCCCCGATCAGCGCGGCCCCACCGCCGACAGCAGGATCCACCACTGCACGACCCGCTCCCCCTCGGCGGCCGGCCGTCCACACCGTTCCCCCGCCGTCAGGGCCGGGGCGGCTTGTGCCAGGTCAGCGAGTAGCGGCGCAGCACGTGCCGGCGGTAGCGGACGCCCGGGAGCAGGCGGCGGGCCTCGGCGCGGACCTGGGCGTAGCCCATCCGCGGGTCGGCCACCGGCATGCCCACCGGACCGCGGGCCCGGCGCAGCAGTTTGACGGCCCGGACGGCGGGGGCGGCGGCGAGGGTGACGGCCCACTCGCGGAGGGTGGCCTCGCGGGCCAGGCCGACAACCACCAAGGTGCCGCCGGGGCGCAGGAGTTCGCGCATCCGGGTGAGCGCGGCGGTGAAGTCCATGTGGTGGACGGTGGTCACCGAGCAGATGAAGTCGTAGCCCTGGGCGGGGAGTTCGGCCGTGAGGAAGTCGGCCTCCAGGAAGTCGACGCCGGGCCGTCCGGCGGTGCGGCGGCGGGCCTGGGCGATCATCTCCGGGGAGCGGTCGATCCCGGTGACGTGTCCGGCCCGTTCGCTCAACTTCCGTGCCAGCAGCCCGTCTCCGCAGCCGACGTCGAGCGCCTCGGCGCACCCGGCGGGGACGCGGCGCAGGATGCCCGGGTGGCGGGCGACGTTGGTGTTCCAGTAGGGATCCCCATGGGGGTCGGGCTCCGGCATCTTCCCATCGTAGGCTGGCCGGGGACGGCGCGGGGCTTGGAGGGTCGGGGTGTTGGTGGGGTCGCGGGCCGGGTTCGGCCTGGAGTTCCGGTTCGGGCTGGGCGGGGGCCTGCTGTGCGTGGACGTGCACGTCGGCGGTCGGCACGTGAACGCCCGGGACCACGCGTTCTACCCGCCGCTGCTGGTCAGGAAGCTCGGGGACGAGCTGGCCCGCTTCCGCGCCCCGGCCGGCCCGCCGCCCGCCGTCCGGACCGATCCGGTGGCGTTCTTCCGGCTGGCCGAGGCCGGCCGGTACGAGGACCGGGAGGACGGCGAGGAGCGGGACGACCGGGAGGACGGCGGAGACGGCGGAGACGGGCGGGAGCTGGCCCGGTGCGCGTTCCTGGAGTGGGGCGAGTGCACCGACGACGTGAGCGCGTTCGCGTTCCCCGAGGGCGAGGCGGTGCACCTGGCCGTCCGGTTGCGCGAGGACGGCGGTCCGGCCTGGGGCACCGGGGCCCGGCGGGGGCCGACGGTGGTGACGCTGCCCCGGTCGGAGCTGGTGGCGACGCTGGAGCGGGCGCGGGCCGTCGCCGACCTCGAACGGGCCGCCCTGCGGGCCCGCCGGGACGCCCCGGCGGGGTGAGGCGCGGGTCAGTCCGCTCCGAGTTCGGCGTGCAGGCCGAGCACCCGGGTGAGGCCGGACGGGTACGGGAGGGTGCGGGCGAGGTGGTCGGCGCGGGTGAGGGCGGTGCGGGCGGCGGTGCGGTCGCCGAGGCGGGTGGCGGCGGTGGCGTGGGCGATCAGCGCCTCGGTCTCGGCGAGGCGTTCGCCGGTGCCGCGGGCGCGGGCGGCTTCGGCGGCGGCGATCCGGGCGGCCTCGGCGGGGCGGCCGGCGGCGAGGTGGGCGTAGGCGGCGAGTTCGGGGGCCTGTTCGGTGGCGTCGCCGAGGACGGCGAGGGCGGTGTCAGGGTCGTCGTCGCGCAGCGCGAACAGGGCGCGGGCGCGCCGGACTTCGTGGTGGGCCTGCTGGTCGCCGGGGGTGCCGGCGCGGTCCAGCAGGGCGGCGGCGCGGGGGCGGTCGCCGGTGCGCAGCAGGACGCGGGCGAGGACGGCGAGGGCGTAGGGCAGGGACCAGGCGTCGTCCCAGTCGGCGGCGGCGACGGCGGCCTCGGCGTACTGGGCGGCGGTGTCGTTCTCCTCCAGCAGGAGGTGGAGTTCGGCGAGGTTGAGCTGTTCGAAGGCGGTGGCCATCGGGTCGCCGGACTGCCGGGCGTGGTCGAGGGCCTGGCGGCCGAAGCGGACGGCGTCGTGCAGGCGGCCGTGCCGGCGGGCGTTCTCGCGCAGGGTGGAGAGCACCGAGCCGAGCAGGGTGGGTTCGCCGTAGGCCTGGGCGGGGGCGAGGGCGCGGTCGCCGGCCCGGCGGGCTTCGCCGAAGCGGCCGGCCAGGCCGAGGTTGATGGCCTGCATGGCGTGCGAACGGGCTTGCAGGAGCTGGCCGGTGGGGCCGGGGACGTGTTCGGCCGGTTCCTGGGCGCGCCGGGCGGCGGCGTACGCGTCGGGGTAGCGGCCGCGCATCTTGCCCAGTCCGGCGTGGGCGAGGTGGTGCAGGGCGCGGGCTTCGGGGCCGGTCCGGTCGGTCGGCGGGTGGGTGTCCAGCACCTGGGCGGCGGCGGCGAGGTCGCCGGTCCGGAACAGCGTCTCGGCGAGGTGGGCGGCGGTGGCGACGGTGTCGTCGTGGTCGCCGCGGGCCAGGAACTCGGCGAGGGCGGCGCGCAGCACCTCGGTGGCGCGGCCGGGTTCGCCCATCCGGCGCAGGACCTGGCTGTGCGCGAGGCGGGCCCGGGCGGCGTCGACGTCGAGCCGGGCGACCAGGTCGCGGTAGTAGCGGTCGGCGGTGTCGTTGGCGTAGAGCGCGGCGGCGCGTTCGGCGGCGCGGCGCAGGTAGTCGGCGGCGCGCGGGTCGTCGGCGCGGGTGAAGTGCGAGGCGAGGGCGTCGACGGCGTCGGGGCGGCGGCGCTGGACGGCCTGGGCGTAGGCGCCGTGCAGTTGGCGGCGGCGGACGGCGGACAGGCCGTCGTAGCAGGTGAGCCGGACGAGGGGGTGGCGGAAGGCGAGTCCGGCTTCGGCGCGGCCGGCGATGACGACCTGGCGTTCTTCGACCAGGGCGGCGGCGATGGCGTGTTCGACGGCGTCGGCGGCGGCGCCGCCGGTGACGGGCGGGTGCAGGGCGTGTTCGGCGACGTCGAGGAGTTCGGCGAGGGCGGCCTCGCCGCCGGCCACCGAGAGGGCTTCGACGAAGCGGCGGGCGTGCGGGTCGAGCCGGGCGAGGCGTTCGCCGACCAGGTCGCGGACGCCCGCCGGGGGGTGCGTCGGGTCGTCCCCGAACTCCGTTCCGCCACGGGCGAGTTCGAGGGCGAACAGCGGGTTGCCGAGTGAGAGCTCCCAGACCTCGGGGCGGGGCGGGCGGCCGGTGGCGTCGTGGACGGCGGCCAGCACGGCGGCCTCGTCGAGGCGTCCCAACTCCTCTCGGGTGGCGAGTTGTTGGCGGAGCATGGTGGCGACGGCGCGGCGGCGGGCGTCGCCGTCGGGGAGTTCCTCCTCGCGGTAGGTGGCGAGGAAGCGCAGCGGGGTGCGGCGGTCCCGGGCGCGTCGGGCGAGGTGGCCGAGCAGTTGGTAGGAGCCGGTGTCGGCGGCGTGCAGGTCATCGAGGACGACCAGCACGGGGCGGGTGGCGGCGAGGTCGCCGAGCAGGGCGGTGCCGGCCCGGAACAGGCGGTCGCGCTGCTCTTCGGGGCTGCGCGCGGCGCCGGTCGGGACCTGGCCCAACGAGGGGAGGAACGCGGCGAGTTCGGGGTACTCGGCGCCGACCCGGGCGCGTTCGGCGGGGTCGTGTTCGGCGAGCCAGCCGTCGAGCGCGTCGGCGAAGACGCCGTAGGGGGTGTGGTCCTCGGCGTCCTGGCCGCTGCCCCAGAGCACGGCGGTGCCGTCGGCGGCGGCGCGGCGGGCGGCTTCGCCGGCCAGGCGGGTCTTGCCGATGCCGGCTTCGCCGGTGAGCAGCCGGACGGGTGGTCCGGCGGGGGCCAGTAGGCGGCGCAACTCGCTCTCGCGGCCGTGCAGTCGGGTGGGTGCGGCGCTGCGCAGCCGGGCCGGGAGGGCGGTCGCGGCGGGGGCGGGGGCGGGGGTGGCGGCGAGGGCGGCGCGGTGCAGGCGTTCGGTCTCGGGGCCGGGGCGGATGCCGAGTTCGGTGTCGAGGGCTTCGCGGCACAGGTGGTACTGGCGCAGGGCGCGGCGGCGCTGGCCCTGGCGCAGGCAGGCGTCGATGAGCAGGCGGTGGGCGAGTTCCTCGGCGGGGCTGGTGGTGAGGACCTGTTCGGCGCAGTCGGCGGCGTCCTCGGGGCGGTCCTGGTCGAGGTGGGCGGCGGCGAGCCGGAGCAGCAGGTGTTCGCGCAGCCGGTCGAGTCGGCCGCGGCGGGCCTGGGCCCAGTGCGCGTACCGGTCCTCGGGGAGCAGTTCTCCGGCGAACTGGGCGATGGCGTAGGTGAGTTGTTCGATCCGGCCGTCGATCAGGGCGTCCTCGGCGGCCTGTTCGGCGTGGTCGGCGTCGATCCAGACGGCGGCGGGGTCGAGTAGCAGCAGTCCGCCGTCGGCCTTGAGGTAGGAGGAGGCGGCGCGGGGGGCGAGTTCGGGTTCGAGGGCGTGCCGGGCGGCGTGCAGGGCGACCCGGAGGCTGCCGGCGGCGGCGGACGGGTCGGCGTCGGGCCAGCAGGTCTCCATGGCCTGTTCGCGGTGCAGCCGGTGGCCGGGGGTGACGGCGAGCAGCTTGACCAGGGCGCGGGCGCCGGGCCGGGGCCAGCGTTCGGCAAGTGGCGGTCCGGAGTCGCGTTCGGCCCGGAATCCCTCGAAGAGGTAAAGGCGCAGCATGGGTGGTGCGGTGTCCGTCCGGTCGGTGTCTGTTGCGCCCATGAGGCCGGTAACTGTACACGAACAGGCCGGGTACCCCGCAGGCCGGCGCCTGCGGGGTACCCGGTCCCCCACGTGTTCAGGTGGTCGTGCGCACGGCTCAGGAGAGCTTGTACGTCGTCATCTGGTGAATGCCGTTGTCGATCGAGAGGACGCCGCCGCCGAGCAGTCCGGCGGCCCGGTTGACGCCGAGGGCGTCGAAGTTGAGCGAGAGCATCTCCTCCTTGCCGTCGCCGTCCAGGTCGACGGCGAGGTAGTCGCGGCCGCCGCGCGCGGTGGCGGACCCGATCGAGGAGTGGAAGGCGTTGCCGTCGCCGACGATCGCCGGGTCGTAGGCGGCGAGGCCGCCCTCCACGCCGCCGACCAGCAGCTTCCGGCCGTCGGGGCCGGTGATGAACTGGGCGGTGCGCAGCGGCGCGGTGGTGGAGGTCCAGCGGTCCTCGCCGTTCGCGAGGTACTGGCGCAGCACGCCGAAGCCCATCTCCTGGAGGCCGTCGCCGTCCTCGCCGGTGAAGAAGTCGCCGTGCGACCAGGGGCCGCCCGCGACCTTCCGGTGCAGCACCTCGCCGGTGCGGCCGTCGCGGATCTCGGTGACCGACATCGGGCTGACCAGGTCGGTGCCGCCGCCGCTGACGCCGCCGGGGACGGCCGACAGGAGCCAGGTGTAGACGACGGCGTGGCCGTCGGCGTACGGGATCTTCGGCGAGGCGTAGACCGCGTGGTCGAGCAGCGCGCCGTGCAGCTTGCCGTCGACGGCCTCGGCGGGGGCCTTCGGGTCGGCCTGCCAGAGCGGGGTGCCCTCGGCGGCGTCCAGGGCGACGCCGTTCTGCACGGAGTCGCTCTTCCGCAGGGCGTTCACGCCCGCGTACTGGACGAACACCTTGCCCTCGGAGACGACGGCGTCGGAGAAGACCACCTCGCCGGAGCCGGCCGGGGCGGTGTGCGTCCACAGCGGGGTGCCGTCGCCCTCGTAGGCGCGCAGCGCGTCGGTCGGGACGAGGATCTCGGCCTTCCCGTCGCCGTCCAGGTCGGCCAGGGTGACCGAGCGGACGAACGCCCCGCCGCCGTCGATGGTGGTGAGCACCTTGCCGGTGCGGCCGTCGAGGACGGCGGTGGCGGTGTCGGCGGCGACCACCACCTCGGGCTTGCCGTCGCCGTTGACGTCGCCGGTGGCGACGGCGTGCACCTCGCCGGGGACGGTGGCCCGCCACAGCTGCTCGGGGGTGCCGGTGAGCAGCGAGCGCCCGGAGTAGGCCCAGACGCCGTCGGAGCTGCCGCCGGCCACGACGTCCTGGCGGCCGTCGCCGTCGAGGTCGGTGGCGGCGGCGTGGTCGAGGTCGCCCTGCAGCGGGGTGAGGCTCCTCTGCTTGCCGTTGCCGAGGTTGTAGGTGTGGACGTTCTGCTGCTGGTCGACGGTGCGCACCACGCCGCCGTCGACCTGCTGCAGGCGCGGCGAGGCGGCGGTGCCGTCGACCTGCCAGCGGACCTTGCCGTTGCCGTTGTAGGCGGTGAGCCTGCCGTAGCGCAGGCCGGAGACGTTCTCGGCGGTGTCGGTGGCGCGGCCGTCCTGGGAGCTGGCGACCAGCGTGTCGTCGACGATGTCGAGGGCCCAGGTGCTGGGGCCGTCGCCGGAGTCGACGCTGGGCTTGGTGGTGCTGGTCCAGCGGACGGTGGAGCCGTCCTTGCCGTCGAGCACCCGGATGGTGGTGGCGTTGACGTAGCCGTCGGGGCTGAAGGAGTCCTCGGCGACGGCGTACGCGCCGCCGTTCCCGCCGAGGTCGCCGATGGTGAGCGCGGTGGGCAGCACGTTGGTGCGGGTGTCGAGCACGGTGCGGGCACCGGTGGCCAGGTCGTAGCCGACCACGGAGTAGGCCAACTTCTCGGTGTAGTCGGGCTGTTCGAGGGCGACGACGCGGTGGCGGGCGGCGTCCAGCTCCAGCGTGCGGCCGAACAGGTCGCCGTCGGTCCGCCAGCCGGGGGTGCCGTCGGCGGTGTTCAGCACGAAGGTGGTACCGCGGCCGGGCGCGGTGGTGGTCCCGCGCCGGTCGAAGGAGACCGCGACCTTGCCGCCGCCGAGGTCGAGCAGGTCGCCCCAGGCGGCCGCGCCGGCCTCGCCGGTGTCGTACGTCCAGGTGGAGGCCGGGGTGAGCTTGCCGTCGGCGTCACCGAACCTGATCCCGGTCAGGGTGGCGGTGGCGGTCTTGGCGGCGCTGGTGTTCTGGCGCGGGGCGTCGGAGACCAGCAGGGTGCCGTCGACGATCCGGACGAGGGTGGTGGAGGCGTAGAGCTTGGACCACAGGGTCCTGCCGGTGGTGCCGTCGAGCACGGTGACGAAGGAGCCGTAGGTCAGCGTCGAGCCGGGCGAGGTGAACGGCCGGTACGGGTTGTCGCCGACCGAGGCGGCGATCACCAGGTCGGGCACGCCGTCGCCGGTCAGGTCGCCGGTGTCGTAGCCGCGTGCCGAGGAGGAGCTGAACGGGTTGACGAAGTTGAACGCCAGCGGGATGCGCGCCGGGTAGGGCTCGACGTCCCAGGGGCGCAGCGGCTTGACCTGCCAGTCGGCGTACAGCGAACTGTTGGTGCGGGCCCAGGCGGTGGAGCCGTCGGCCCTGTGCAGCTGGACGTTGCCGAGGCTGTGCACGGTGAAGTAGCCGCCGTCGGAGCCCGCGGGGGCGGTCGCGGCCACGCCGCGCACGCCCTCCAGGACGGAGCCGGCGGTGAACGTCACCGGCGCGTGCGCGTCCAGGTGGCTGCCGCTGCCGCCGGTGCCGCCGCTGCCCTCGGGGGCGCTGTCGGCGCTGTCGGAGGCGGTGGCCCGCGGGTAGGCGTCGGCGCTCAGCCGGGTCTCCAGGTCCTGGGCCTGCCGGTCGGTCAGCTTGATCACGCCGTCGGTCCCGGCGGCGGGGTCGGCGGCCAGCGCGTGGGGCGCGGCGGTCAGGGCGAGGCCGGCGGCGACCAGGGTGGCGGCGAGCCGGAGGGCGCGGCGGTGGGTGGTCATCACTTGGCTCCCTGGGTGAAGCGGATCGCCGAACCGTTGGTCAGCACGGCCTGGTCGAAGGAGTACTGGAGGGCGTCGGTGCCGGCCTGGTTCTCCAGGCCGACGGTGGCGCCGGAGCCCGCCCCGGGCACGTTCTGGTACTGGAAGGTGACGGCGCCGGTGGCCTCGTCGAACAGCACCTCGAAGCTGACCCGCTTCGCGCCGTCGGACACCAGCGGCACGTTGTCCCAGACCACGGCGAAGGTGCGCCTGCCCGGGGTGCCGGTGGTGGCGGTGCTGACGGTGGCCTTCCTGTCGAGGGTCAGGTCGTCCCAGAACGGGGCGACGACGCCGTTGGGCCGGGCGGGCGAGGGCAGCGCGGTGTTGGCGTAGTCGCCGATCCGCGGCTCCAGGAAGTCGACCAGCCCGTTGGTGGTGACGGCGGCGCTGGTGTACGTCACGCCGTACAGCGTCACCGGGAACGGCAGCGCGACGGTCTTGGCGTCCTCGTCGCCGCTGAGCGCGACCTTGCTGCTGCCCTTGACCCAGCCGTACGCGGCGGGGGCGCAGCTGGTGCCGGAGTCGTCGGTGCGGGCCGGGGTCCGCACGGTCTTCGTCACGTCGGCGGCGACGGCCAGCGGGCCGGTGGACACGCCGTTGCAGAGCACGGGCTGGGCGGGCTCGACGGTCAGCGTGTAGGCGCCCTCGGCGACCTGGCCCAGGCTGTACGAGCCGTCCTGGCCGGAGACCACGGGGGCGACGGGGGTGCCGGTGAGTTCGACGACGGCGCCGGCCAGCGGCTTGCCGGTGACGTCCAGGACGGTGCCGGTGACGGCGTGCCTGGCGACGGCGGTCATCGCCAGCGGGACGTCCTGCGGCTGCCCGGCGGCGACCGTCAGGCCGTTGAGGGCGAAGTCCGCGTAGCCGTAGCCGGAGGCGGCGACGTCGTAGCTGCCGGGGGCCAGCGCGAGGCGGTAGGAGCCGTCGGGGGCGGTGGTGACGGTGCGGGTACCGGTGGCGTCCGAGCCGATCCTGACGGTGATGCCCGCGAGCGCGGCGCCGGTGGCCCGGTCGGTGGCCCTGCCGGTGATGTTCACGGCGGTGTGCGGGGCCAGGTCGACGGACTTGAGGATGTCGAGCTTGCCCTCGCCCCAGACGTTGTTCATGCCGGGGGTGCCGCCGCAGTGGGTGTCGTCGACGTCCCGGGCGCCCTGGTCGAGCAGCGCGCGGGTGCCGTCGATGTCGCCGATCAGCGAGGGCGCGGCGGACCAGAGCAGCGCGACGGCGCCGGCCACGTGCGGGGTGGCCATCGAGGTGCCGGACTCCGCCATGTACGCCGAACCCGGCCAGGTGGAGCGGACGTTGACGCCGGGCGCGGATATGTTCGGCTTGGCCGAGCCGTCCACCAGGGACGGGCCGAAGCCGGAGAAGTTCGCGATCCTCCCGTTCGCGTCGTACGCGCCGACGCCGTACGAGGGGGCCTGCGAGCCGGGGGCGTGCGAGGTCGAGCAGGTGGTGCCGTCGCCGTCGTTGCCGGCCGCGAACGCCTCGAAGATGCCCGCCGAGTTCCAGGCCTCGACGATGTCCTGGTAGAAGGTGGTGTCGCCGCCGCCCCAGGAGTTGTTGACGATGTCCGGAGCCAGGTCGGGCCGCGGGTTGTTCCCGTTGTGGTCGGTCGGCGCGAGCATCCACTGCCCGGCCTTCAGCAGGTACTCGTCCGAGCACTGCGAGGACTCGCAGCCCTTGGCGGCGATCCACGTGGCGTTCGGGGCGACGCCGATGCCGTTCCTGGCGACCATGGTGCCCATCGTGTGGGTGCCGTGGCCGTTGTTGTCGCACGGGGTGCTGGGGGTGGCGCAGGTGCCGCTCGGGTCGTAGAAGTTGTAGTCGTCGGTGAAGGTGCCGTCGCCGTTGTTGCCTCGGTAGTTGGCGACCAGGTCGGGGTGGTCGTACTGGACGCCGGAGTCGACGTTGGCGATCACCACGCCCTCGCCGCGCGCGTCGTACTGCGCCCACACCTGGTCGGCCCCGATGTCCTTGACGCCCCACTCGGGCGTGCCGTCGCCCGCGTCGGTGGTCGCGGCCGTCGCGGCCCGGACGTCGTCCAGGTGGTACGTCCGCGCCTTCACGATCCGCCGCACGTCGGCGCGCTTCGCCAGTTCGGTGACCAGTCCGGCGCCGCCGGTGACCTGGACGGCGTTGGCGATCCAGTAGTCCTGGTGGCCGACCCTCCGCTCGTCCAGGAACTTCCGCAGCGGGGCCTGGCTGCGGGTGGCGGTGTCCTGGAGCTCTTGGAAGGCGGCCCGTGCCTTCGCCGCGTGCGAGCCCTTGCCCTTGGTCTTGCCGAGGTCGGCGCGGTCCTTCAGCACCACGAAGAACGTGGCGTCCTGCCCGCCCGCCACCGCGCCGGTCAGGGCCGGGTCGACCTGGGCGGCGGCGGACGGGGCGGGGGCGGCGGCCATCGCGGCGGGCAGCGGCGAGCCGGCCAGGCCGGCCGTCACGGTCAGCGCGGCGGTGGCCCAGAGGGCCGTTCCGCGCCGGGTCTGTCGGGGCAGGTGCATCGGGGAGTCCTCCAGGGAGGGAGCGGGGGATGCCCCGAAAGCTAGACAGCGGCCGTTACTGCGGAATTACAGGCTCCGCGGCCGCGCCCGGCCTGCGTTGATCCGTTGTTGATCCGGCTGCGCCAGCATGGCCGCACGCCGGGCCGGGAACGCCGCCCGGGCCGCCGAACGACGAGTGGGACGACCGACATGCACCTGCGCCACCTGCCCGCCGCCGTCCTGCTCCCGGCCCTGGGCCTCGCCCTCGCCGCCTGCGCCCAGCAGCCGCCCGCCCCGGCCGGTGCCCGGGCCGCCGCCGTGCCGCCCGCGCCCGCCGCACCCGTGCCGGCCACCACGACGGCGGCGGCGATCCCGGTCCAGGCGGTGCGCGACAGCGGCGGCCGCTGCACCGCCGACGACCTGCGCGCCACCGTCAGCGCGCGGAGCGGCGAGCGGGCCGCCGAGCAGATCGAACTGACCAACCGCAGCCCCACCCCCTGCACCATGACCGGCTACCCCGCCGTCGACCTGCTCAGCGACACCCGCGCCTGGACCCTCCCGCCGCGCCCCGGCGCCGGCGTCCGCACCGTCACCCTCGCCCCGAACGGCACCGCCCGCGTCACCATCGACTACCAGCCCCGCACCGGCCCCGCCCAGGACGAGTTCAAGGTCACCGGCATCGCCCTCACCCCGCCCGGTGACACCACCCCCCTCACCTTCCACTGGGAGGGCGCCAACCCGCGCCCCGGCACCGCCACCGCCCACGTCGGCCCGGTCACCGCCACCCCCTGACCGGCCTCCCGCTCAGCCCTGCGGCGCGGGCGCCGGGTCCGGGGCGGCGGCCGGGTCCGGCGCGGGCGCCGGGGCACCGGTCGGCGCGGGCGCGGCCGGCGCGTCCGGGTCGGGGCGGACGGCGCCCAGGACCGGCAGCATGGTGACGGGGGCGAGCTTGACCACGGTGCCGGTGTGCGGGGCGTGCACGACGGTGCCGCCGCCCAGGTAGAGCGCGACGTGGCCGGCGTCGCCGTGGTAGATCACCAGGTCGCCGGGGCGCAGGTCGCGCAGCGCGACGTGCCGCAGGTCCGCCCACTGCTGCTGGCTGGTGCGCGGGATCGGCCGGCCGGCGGCCAGCCAGGCCTGCGAGGTGAGGCCGGAGCAGTCGAAGGCGTCGGGGCCGGTGCCGCCCCACAGGTACGGCTTGCCGCGCTGGGCGAGGGCGAACTCGATCGCCTTGCGCCCGGCCTCGGACGCCCCGCCGCCGGGCCCGGCCAGGCCGGCCGCGAGCAGTTGCCGGCCGGCGCC
Source organism: Kitasatospora sp. NPDC015121 (assembly GCF_055562955.1). Lineage (NCBI taxonomy): Bacteria > Bacillati > Actinomycetota > Actinomycetes > Kitasatosporales > Streptomycetaceae > Kitasatospora > Kitasatospora sp. NPDC015121. The sequence continues at coordinate 87,522 of NZ_JBVHEH010000006.1, read as the reverse complement.
GTCGGCGAGTGCGGCCTCGCGCCGCTCCAGCTGGCCGAGTTGCTCGGCGGTGGCGGTGGCCAGCAGCTGTTCGGTGCGGGCGGTGCTCTCCTTGGCGCGGTCCAGGGCCTGGTGGGCCTCGTCCGCGGCGGCGGCCGCCGACCGCTCGGCCTGCGCGGCCTGTTCGGAGGAGAGCACCATCCGGTTGCGGGCCTCGCGCAGGTCGCGCAGCACGGCGGCGGCGCTGCGCGCGTCGGACGCGGCGCGCTGGCGTCCCTCCAGGAAGTCCTCGGGCCGGTCGGTGAGGAACAGCCGGGCCAGCGTGCCGAGTCCGCCGTTGCGGTACTGCTCGGCGACCAGCCGGGCCGCCTCGGTCTGGGCGTCGGCGAACCGGCCGCGCTGCTCCTCGGCCTGCCGGGCGGCGTCCGCCGAGGCCTGCCGCCGCCGGGCCGACTCCGCGGCGGCGGCGGTGTAGTGCTGCTCGGCGACCTCGGTGGCGTGCCGGGCCTCGTCGACGTCCCGGGCCAGCCGGTCGAGCGCGGCCTCCGCTCCGGCGGGCGGCGGCGGGGCCGGGTCGGCGGCGGCCGGGGCCGCGGGGGTGAGCAGGAGCGTTGCCACCAGCAGGGCCGCGGCCCGCCAGGATCGGGGTGTGCCACGGGACACCGGTGTCCACCGTCCTCGGTCTGATGATCGGAAACCACCGACACTGTGGCACCGACCCCCGCCCGCCCCGGGGACCTCGCCTCCCGGGACGCCCACACTCACCCGCGCGGCCCAGCCCGCCGCCGCACCCCCGGCAAGCCGCCCGGGACCCGCCCGTCCGCCCGTCGTCCGCCTGTCGCCGCGCCGGATCGCGGGCGGGTGCGGCAGGGTGGGGGGATGAGCCTGATGGAGCAACCGGACTACGCCGTCAGTTCCGAGTTCTACGACCTGCTGCAGGCGGAGCCCGACCGGCGGCGGGCGGAGGACTGGTTCGCCGGGCCGGCGGACCGGGCCCGGCACGGGATCGTCGACTTCGGCGCGGGCACCGGGATCGTCACCCAGGTGCTCCTGGAGTCCTCGGGCGTCCCGGTGCACGCCGTGGAACCCGCCCCGGCCATGCGGACGGTGCTGATGTCCCGGGCGGCGGCGCTCGGCGCGGACCGGCGGGCCCGGTTGACGGTGCATCCGGGCCGGGCCGAGGAGGCCGGGCTGGAGGCGGTCGCCGACCTGGCCGTCGCCGCCAACGTGGTCGGCTGCGTGGAGCCGGCCGCCCGGCGGGCCCTGTGGCGGGCGGCGGCCCGGGCCCTGCTGCCCGGCGGGGTGCTGCTGTTCGACCCGCCGCCGACCGGAATGCCGGACGAGGCCGAGGAGTTGGCCGGTTTCGGTCCGGTCCGGATGGGGGCGGACAGCTACCGGGCCGACGTCACCCGGATCCCCGACCGGGGCGTGCTGCGGATGGTCTTCCACTACCGGGTGGAGCGCGCGGGCCGTTCGGTGCGCGGCGTCCGGGAGGAGTTCCCGATGTGGCCGGCCGATCCCGCCGTGCTGGCGGAGGAGACCTCGGCGGCGGGCCTGGAGCTCGTCCCCGCCCCGCACCCCGCCCTGCTGGCGGCCCGCCGGCCGGCCTGAGCCGCCCCGGGCCGGGCCGTCTGCCACAATCACCGGATGCTGACGATGGGTTCGGTGGTGCTGGGCGTGGCGGACGTGCCGCGCGCGGTCGCGTTCTGGACGGCGGCCCTCGGGTACGCCCCGCGCGGGGACGGCGACGAGCGGTGGGCGGTGCTGCTGCCGCCGCACCCGGGCGGGGTGCAGCTGGCGCTGGGCCGCAGCGCGAGCCCGGTCCAGGAGCATCCGCGGGTGCACCTGGACCTGTACGCGGCGGACGCCGCCGAACAGGCCGCCGAGGTGGAGCGGCTGGTGGGCCTGGGGGCCCGGCGGGTGGCGTGGGACAGCTACCCGCCCGACCCGGACTTCGTGGTGCTGGCCGATCCGGACGGCAACCGCTTCTGCGTGATCGACACCGCGCACGGCTGACCCCGCGCCCCGCCCGCGGGCGGGCCGGCACCCGGCATGACCGGCGCCTTCCGGGGTAGCCGCTCCTCGCCCCGGGCGGCAGACGGCCGTCCGAGCGCGAGAAGGGGACGTGACCACGGTGCAGAAGATCATGAGCGGGTACGACGGTTCCCCGGGCGCGCGGGCCGCGGTGCGGTGGGCGGGCGAGGAGGCCGCGCGGCGGGGCGCGGAGCTGACGGTGCTGCGGGTCTGGCCCTGGCTGGGTCCTTCGGAGCCCGACGGCCCCACCACCGACCCGGTCCGGCGGGCCGAGCACGCCGACCTGGAGGCGGTCGCCCTGGAGGTGGCCGCCGCGCACCCGGAGCTGGCGGTGGCCGTCCAGGCGGCCGCGGGCCCCGCCGCGGACGCCCTGGTGGACGCCGCCGAGGAGTACGACCTGGTGGTGCTCGGCTCGCAGGGCCCGGGCGCGATGGCCGAGTTGCTGGGCGGCTCGGTGGCCCTCGCCGTCGCCGGGCGGGCCGGCTGCCCGGTGGCGCTGGTGCGGGAGCGGCCCGCCGAGGAGGACGCCCCGCTCACCGAGCCGGAGGCCCACCTCACGGCCTCGGCCGCCCTCCCCGTACCGGAGGGCGCGTCGCTCACCGCCTCGGCCGGGCCGGACGTCGCGCTCGCGGTGGCGGAGCCCGCTCCGGCGGCGACGGCGCGGCAGAGCGAGGTCGTGGTGGGCGTGGCGGGTGAATCCTCGCTGCCCGCCGTCGAGTTCGCGCTCGCCGCGGCGGCCCGCTCGGGCGGCCGGGTGCGGGCGGTGCACGGCTGGGACATGGTGCCGTTCTGGGCCGGCGCGCCCGGCTGGGTGCCGCCGGACCCGGACGCCGACCGGCAGGGCGCGCGGATCGCCGCCGACCTGGACCGGATGCTGGACGCCGCCCGCGCCGCCCACCCCGGCGTCGAACTGACCGTCGAGGCCCCGCTGGGCGGCGCCGCCGACGGACTGCTCTCCGCCGCCGAGCACGCCGACCTGCTGGTCCTCGGCCGCCACCCGCACCTGCTGGGCAACCTCGGCGGCCTGGTCCACGCCGCCGTCCGCCGCAGCACCGCTCCGCTGGTGCTCGTCCCGCACGACTGACCCACCGCCCGCACCGGTCCGCCCCGACCCCGCGACGCGGGACCCGCCGCCCCCGACCCGCCCGCCGGGCCGGGGGCGGACCGCTGCCCCCACCGCGCCCGTTCAGCGCACCAGTCGGCCCCGGGCCCGGGGCCCGGCCCAGCGGGCGAGCAGCTCGCGGTCCTCGTCCCGGCCCGCGGCGACCACGTTGACCAGCCGGGCCCGGTAGGTGGGAGCGAGCAGCGCGGACGGGGCGCAGGCGGTGACGGTGTTCCGGGCGGCGTCCACCACGTGGACCTCCTCGTACGCCTCGGCCAGCAGCGCGGCGAACTCCTCGGCGTCCGCGCCGCACTCGGCCAGCTGCGGCGGGCAGAACTCGGCGAACAGCACCGGCCGGTCGCGCCGCAGCAGCCGGCGGGTCCCGCGCAGCGCGTGCACGTCGTAGCCCTCGACGTCGACCTTGAGCACGTCGACCCGGCGCGGGCCGCCGTGCTCGGCGAACAGTGCGGGCAGCCGGGAGTCCAGCGCGACCTGGCGGACCGTCAGCCCGTCGCCGCCCTGCGCCGCGACCCGGTGCAGGCCGATGTCCTCGGCCAGCCGCAGGGTGGTGCGGCCCTCGGCCGGGCCGACCGCGTGCGGCTCGACCCGGACGGTGAGGCCGGGACGGCCGGGGTTGCGGCCCAGGTTCGCGGCCAGCCGGGCCAGGTTGTCGGGGGCGGGCTCGTAGCAGACCAGCAGCCCGTCGGCGGGCAGTGCGCGGGCCGCCAGGCAGGCGTACACGCCGAGGTTCGCGCCCACGTCGACGACGGTGCGGCGGTGCGCGCACACCTCCTCGAACAGGTCGAGTTCGCGCTCCTCGTAGAAGCCGCCGAGCAGGCCCGCCGCGATCGACGCGCTGGCCGTCGGCACCGCCAACTCGGCGCCGCGGAACGGCGCCAGCACCTCGCCGTGGCCGTGCCCGGCCTGCACGCACCAGCGCATCACCCGCCCGGCCAGCGGCAGCCGGCCCACCGCGCTGCCCTTGAAGCACCACCGGCCCGCGCGTACCACCGCGTCCGCCGTCCGCCTGCGCAACTTCCCCGTCACCGGTCCCGCCTCTCCTGCGCGCCGCCGTCGACGCGCGCCGCTTCCGCTGTTCCGCTGTTCCGCTGTTCCGCCGATCAGGTACCGCCGATCGGCCCCGGCGGGGAGCGGCCACCCCGGGGCGGCGGTACGGACCACCCGGGCGGCTCAGCGGGCGCCGGGCCCTCCGGGTGAATCCCGTCGTGACGGTGCGTCAGCGAACCGGTGGCGGTCAATGGCTGTGCGGGCAGCCCGGGTGAACGCGCCCGGGTCCGAACCCCCTCCTGTCAGGAGCCCACATGACCAGTCCCCCCAGGGGCGTGCTGCGCCGCGGCGCGGTCGCCCTGCTGTTCGTCTCCGGCGCCGCGCTGGCCGCGCCCGCCCCGGCGGTGGCCGCACCGGCGTTCGACGCCCTGGCGCCCGCGGCGGGCAGCTACCCGCTCAGCACCGGCACGCTGAGCGCGTCCGGCCGGACCACCGGCCTCGTCCCGGGCAGCAGCGTCACCGTCTCCGGCGGCGGCTACCAGCCCGGCGGGACGGTCGAGTTGACCGTCACTCCGGGCGGCGCCTCGCTCGGCAGCGCCACCGCCGACGCCTCCGGCACGTTCACCAAGACGTTCACCGTGCCGGCCGGCACCTCCCCCGGCAGCTACACCATCCGGGCCACCGGCCCGGCCGCGCGCGGCGGCACCCAGGTCGACTCGCTGACCGTGCAGGTCGTCGGCAAGGGCGGCCGCCACCTGGCCGACACCGGTGGCGCCGCCACCGCCTCGGCCGGCTGGAGCGGCGGTGAGGCCGCGGGCGTCGCGGCGGCCGGGCTGGCGCTGGCGGCCGGTGCGGCACTGGCCGGCCGGCGGATCCACCGCAGGTCGCGCGGTTGAACGGGCGGCGATGACGCGACCCCCGGCATCCGCCCACGCGGTGACCGCCGACGGGCCGGTGGCCCGGGACTCCGCCGAGGAGTCCCGGGCCACCGGCCCCGGTCTGCCCACCGGCCCGACCGCGGCCCTGGCCGGCTTCCTGCTCGCCCTGCGCGGCCTGGCCGACCTCGGCCTGCACACCGCCGCCGGCCACCTCCTCGGCCCCGACCGCTACGGCGCGCTGGCCGCCCTCCTCGGCCTGCTCGCGGCGGTCGGCGTCGCGCTGGCCGCCGTCCAGACCGTGGTCGCCGCCGCCGTGCTGCGCGCGGGCGCCGCGACGGCGTCCGGCGGAACGGTGTCAGACGGGACGGCGTCAGGTGGTGCGGCGGGCGTCGTCGTCGATCCGCGGCCGCTGCTGTGGCGGGCCGTGCGGTGCGCGGCGCCCGTGGTGCTGGTCGCCGGGGCGGTGGCGGTTCCGGTGGCGGGGCTGCTGCGGCTGTCCGGGCCGCTGCCGGTGGTGCTGACCTCGGCGGCGCTGGTGCCGGGCACGGCGGTGGCGGTGCTGTGGGCGCACGCGGTGGGGAGCCGGGGGCCGGTGGCCGCGTCCTGGCCGCTGCTGGGCGGGGCCTGCGTCCGGCTGGCGGGGGCCGGGTTCGCGCTGTGGTGCGGGGCGGGGGTGGGCGGGGTGCTGGCGGCGACGCTGGTCGGCGAGTGCGTGACCGCCGCGCTGCTGTTCGTCCGGCTGCCCGCGCGGCGTCCCGGTGCCGGGACGCTGCGGGTCGAACCGCGGGTGCTGGTGCGGTCGGTGACCGGGTTCGCGGGGCTGTGGGTGCTGACGGGAGCCGATCTGCTGTGCGCCCGGCACTGGTTGAGCGGCGCGGCGGCCGGCGGGTACGGCGCGGGCGCGCAGCTCGCCAAGGCCTCGCTGGCCTGCGCGAACCTGATCGTGCTGCTGCTGCTCGGCCGGTTGGCCTCCGCGGACCGCCGCACCGCCGCCCGGGCGCTGGCCCGGGGGCTGGGCGCGGCCCTGCTGGCGGGGGCGGGCACGGCGCTGGTGCTGATGGCGGGCGGCGCCACCGTGCTGCCGCTGGTGTTCGGTGCCGGTTTCGCCGTCGGCCCGGGGCTCGGCCTGCTGCTCGGGATCGACGCGACGGCGCTGCTGGTGCTGACCGTGCTGCTGCACTACCGGGCCGCGCACGGCGGCGCCCCGCTGGGCGGTTGGGCGGGCGCGGTGGCGTTCCCGCCGCTGCTGGCGTGCCTCCCGGCCACCGCGCAGGGCATCGCCGCCGCGCACGCGCTGGCCGTCCTGCTGGCGGTGGCCTGCGCGCTGCCCGGCACCGGCCTGCGCCTGGGCGCCGCCGGGCCGGCCCTGCCGGCCGCCCGGACGGAGCCCGCGGCCGTGCACGAGATCGACCGGGTTGCCCGGGTCGAACTCAGCGTGGTCGTCCCGTACTACAACCCGGGCCCGGCGGTCGCCCGCCACCTGGCCGGGCTGCTGCGCGTGCTGGACCGGCACGGCGCCAGCTACGAGGTGCTGGCCGTCGACGACGGGTGCACCGACGGCAGCGGCCGCCGGGTCGCCCGGCTCGGCCACCGGCGGCTGCGCCGGCTCGGGCACGCCGCCAACCGGGGCAAGGGCGCCGCGCTGCGCACCGGGTTCCGGCAGTGCCGGGGGCGCTGGATCGCCTTCATCGACGCGGACGGCGACCTGCCCGCCGAGCTGCTGCCCGGGCTGCTGGACGCGGCCCGCCGCGACGGCGCGGACGCGGCGGTCGGCGTCAAGCGGTTGCAGCACGGGCGGGTCCGGCAGGTGTGCTCGGGGGCGTTCCGGCTGCTCGCCCGGGTGCTGTTCCGGCTGCCGGTGCGCGACACCCAGACCGGGCTGAAGGTGTTCCGCCGCGAGGCGCTGGCCGGGGTGCTGCCGCTGTGCCGCGAGGACGGCTTCGTCTTCGACCTGGAGCTGCTCGCCCTGCTGCACCGCCACGGCCACCGCCGGATCGCCGAGGTCCCGGTCACTGTCCGCCCCCGCACCGGCAGCACCGTCCGCCCCAGCACCGCCCTGCGGATGCTCGCCGAAGCCCTCCGCCTCGGCGCCCGCCTCCGCCTCACCCCCCGCCGCCCCGCCGCCACCGCCGACCCCCGGCCCGTCCTGCGCGCCCTCCCCGACAACGCGGGCTGACGCACCACCAGCCCTTCCCCTCCCCTCCGATCCACTCCCCTCCCATCCCGTCCCACGAGCCGAGCCGAGGCCATGCGCATCTGCGTCTTCAACTGGAAGGACACCGCCCACCCCGAGGCCGGCGGCGCCGAGGTGTACACCCACGAGGTGCTCACCCGGTGGGCCGCCGACGGGCACCGGGTGACGCTGGTGACCGCCGCCGTGCCCGGGGCGCCCGGCCGGGAGTCGCGGGAGGGGGTGCGGATCGTCCGCGGCGGCGGCCCGCTGGGCGTGTACCGGGCGGCGCGGCAGTGGTACGGGGCGCACGGCGCGGGCCGGTTCGACCTGCTGGTGGACGAGGTGAACACCCGCCCGTTCGGCTGCGCCGCCTGGTCGGCGGGAACACCGGCGGTCGCGCTGGTGCACCAGGTGGCGCGGGAGATCTGGGACGCCCGGTTCCCGGCGCCGCTGTCCTGGCTGGGCCGGTACGTCGCCGAGCCGCACTGGCTGCGGTCGCTGCGCGGGACGCCGGTGCTGACCGTCTCGCCGTCCAGCCGGGACTCGCTGCGCGCGTACGGCCTGCGCGACCTGCACCTGGTGCCGGAGGGGCTGACCCGGCGGCCGCGTCCGGCGGTGGCGCGCGAGCAGGCGCCGACGGTGCTGTTCGTGGGGCGGCTGTCACCGGTGAAGCGGGTCGACCACGTGCTGGCGGCGTTCGGGTTGCTGCGCCGGCGGATGCCGGCGGCCCGGCTGTGGATCGTCGGCGACGGCCCGGAGCGGGCCCGGCTGGAACGGCTGGCCCCGCCCGGGACGGTCTTCCACGGGCGGGTGCCGACCGCGCGGCGGGACGAACTGCTGGCCCGGGCCCACGTGTTGGTGGCGACGTCGATCCGCGAGGGCTGGGCGCTGGTGGTGGACGAGGCCGCCGCGATGGGCACCCCGACGATCGGCTACCGCCGTCCCGGCCTGTGCGACTCCGTCCCCGCCGCGGGCGGTCGGCTGGTCGCCCCGCACCCGGCCGCGCTGGCCCGGGAGCTCGCCGAGCGGCTGCCCGGGCTGGTCGCCGCCCCGGCGCCGACCGGCTGGGCGGGCGGCGCGCTGCCCTGGGACGAGGTCGCGGAGGCCGTGCTGCGCACCGCCGTCGAGGCCGCCGCGCTCTCCCCCCGCCTCGCCCCCGCCGCCCCGGGCGGTGCCCCGCGATGAACGCCCCCGCGTCGCACTCCCCCGCGCCGTACGCCCCCGCGATGAACGTCCCCGCCCTCCGTGTCCCTGGTGGTGTCCGCCGATGACCGCGCTGCTCCCCGTTCCCCGTCGTCGTCCCGCCGCCGTCGCCCCGCCGCGTTCCGCGCGGCGGGTGTGGCGGGCCGTCCGGGGCGTGGTGCACCGGCACCGGGACGGGCTGGTGCGGCTCGGGCTGCCGGGGGTGCTCGCGGCGGTGCTGCCGCTGCTGTGGTTCCGGCCGGGACGGGAGTTCGCGACGGGGGACGTCGGGCCGTTCCGGCGGGCGGCGCTGGGGGCGGAGCTGGGGAGCGTCTGGGGGCACCAGATCACCGGGACCGGCGGGCCCTCGTACGAGGTGGTGCGGCTGCCGGACCTGCTGCTGGTGCGGGGGTGCGGGCTGCTGGGGCTGGGCCCGGGCGTCGCGCAGGCGGTGTTGTACGCGCTGGTGCTGGCGGGGGCGGCGACGGGGGCGGCGCGGCTGGCGTCGGTGTGGCTGCGGCACCCGCTGGCGGCGGCGACGGCGGGGCTGCTGGCGGTGGTGAACGTCTACACGCTGGTGTCGCTGCTGAACCCGCTGCCGGTGCTGGCGACGGCGCTGGTGGCGTGGTTCGGCGGTCACCTGCTGCACGCGGCCGCCGGGCGGCGGGTGCGGGCCCGGACGGTCGCGCTGACCTCGCTGCCGCTGTGCTACCTGGGGATGAACCCGCCGCTGCTGGTGGTGACGGCGGGCGCGGTCGCCGTGCTGGCGGCGGTCGCCGCGCCGCTGACCGGCGGGCGGTACCGGCCCGTGCTGCTGCTGGTCGGACGGGCGCTGCCGCTGCTGGTGCTGGCGCAGCTGTGGTGGCTGCTGCCGCAGGCGGTGACGCTGGCGGGCGGCGGGGCGGGGGCGGACTTCAGCGCGCAGACCAACGTGCGGGCCTGGGCGTGGACGCAGGTCCGCAACACGCTGCCCGACATCCTGGCGCTGAACGCGCACTGGGGCTGGACGCACGCCGAGTACTACCCGTTCGCGGCGGCGGTGGACCGCGCGCCGTGGGGCGCGGCGCGCTGGCTGCCGGCGCTGCTGGCGCTGGCGGGCGCGGTGCTGCCGCCGGGGCCGCGCCGCACCCGGTGGGCGCTGCGGGCGGTGGCGGGGGCGACGGCGGTGCTGGTGCTGCTGTGCAAGGGGCTGCACCCGCCGCTGGCGGCCGTCAACGGGTGGCTGTACGCGCACCTGCCGGGGATGTGGCTGTTCCGCGAGCCGATGAGCAAGTTCGGCGTGCTGCTGGTGCTCGCGGTCGCGGTCCTGGCGGGCGCGGCCGTGCAGCGCGCCCTGGACGCCGACCGGAGGTCGCTGCGCGCGGCCGCCGCCGTGCCGGTGGCCGCCGCGCTGGCCTACCCGTGGCCGCTGTGGACGGGCGCGGTGGTCACCCAGGCGCGGCCGCCGCTGCCGTCCGCGTCGGTGGCCGTCCCGGCGGACTGGCAGCGGGTCGCGGACGCGGCGAACCGCTCGGCCGCGCCCGGGAAGGTGCTGGAGCTGCCGTTGCAGGGCTACTACCAGGTGCTGACCGACTGGGGCTTCCACGGCGTGGACGACGTGCCGCGCGGCCTGCTGACCCGGCCGCTGCTGCAGCGGCTGCCGGGCGGCTACTTCGACAACGCGTCCGGCCCGGCCCGGCTGCTCGCCCTCGCCGAGGACGGCCTGGCCGCCGGGGACCGGGACGGCGCGGACGCGGCGGCGGGCGCGCTGCGGGCGCTGGGCGTCGGCCAGGTGCTGGTCCGCCGCGACCTGCGGACGACCGCGGGCGACGCGCCCACCGCCGACCCGGCCGCCCTCGCCGCCGCCCTGGACCGCCTCCCGGGGGCCCGCCGGACCCTGGCCACACCGGTCGCCGACCTGTACGAACTCCCGTCCGCAGCAAACGAGTTGGGCGATGAGGGCGGGCTGCTGCTCGACCCGGCGGCCGACCCGCGCACCACCGCCGGGGCCGCCGCCCTCGGCGCGGCCACCACGGCCGACCCGGCCGTACCGGTGGACGCGGCCCGGCTGGCGTTCACCGCCCCGGGCGGCGCCGCGCTGCACCTGCGAGCCGGCGGCGGCCCGTACGCGGCGCGCGCCGACCGGACGGCGGGCACCGCGTACCTGCCCGAGCGCACCGCGGACGGGGTGCGGCTGACCGACGCGGGCCGGGCCGCCGTCGACGGCGCCGCGCTGCCGGCCGCGCCCGAGCTGCGGTTCGACCTGCCCGCCGGGGCGACACCGGCCGCGCTGCTGGTCGGTCCGGAGGTGCTGCCCTGGGAGCCGGGCCGCCCGGTGCCGGTCCGCCCGGGCGACCGGGTCGCGGCCGCCCTGGCCGACGGCCCGGACCTGACCGGCCCCTCGGACGCCCAGGCCGACGGCGGCTGCGGCGGCGCCACCACCCGTACCGAGGAGGGGAGTTGGGAGCTGCGGGCCGAGCCGGGCGGCAGCGCCTGCGTCCGCCTGCCGCTGGCCGGGGCGGCCGCCGACGGGCTGCTGGAGGTCGCCGTCGAGTACCGGGGCAGCGCGCCCCGGATCTGCCTGTGGCAGGACGGCCCGGGCAGTTGCGCGGTCGAGCGCCGGCTGCCCGCCGCCGCCGACTGGCGGACCTTCCGCACCGCGCTGCGGCTGGCCCCCGGCACCACCGGCGCGGTGCTGTACGGGTACGCGGACGCGGACGGCGCCCGCCCGGCCGACGCCGCCTACCGGGCCGTGGACGCCACCGCGCTGGGCGTCGTCGCCGGGGCCGGCGCCGCCGCCGACCCGGTGCCGCTACCGCTCGGGCCGGGCGCCCACCGGGTCACTGCCGACCCGGGCCTGCCCGCCGCCGGACCGCCCGCGTTCAGCGCCCTGCAGGACTGCGGCCGCACCGACGGGCGCGGCTTCGCCGAGGCCGGCCTGACCGCGACGGCGCTGGGCACCGACGGCGTCCGGCTCACCGCCCGCGCCCACACCGCGTGCGTCAGCGTGCCCGTCGACACCTTCGAACCCGGCACCGGCCACCGGCCCGGCAGCTACCGGCTGACCGTGGACTACCGCACGCTGAGCGGCAGTCCGGCCCGGCTGTGCCTGTGGCAGGACGGCCCCGACCGGTGCGCCGAACTGCCGCGCACCGCCGATGGCCCGCGATGGCACACCCTGGAGACGGTGTTCACCCCGCCCACCGGCGTCCGCGCCCTGGCCCTGTTCCTGTACGCCGACGGGGACGACGCGGGCCGCACCGAGGTCGAGTACACCGGCCTGCGCCTCACCCCCGTCCTGCCGCTGACCGTCCGGGTCGACTCCGCCGCCCCCGCGCCCGCCCCGGTGGCCGCCGTACCGGACGGCGCCGGGCGCTGGCGGGCCCGGCTGGCCGGCGTCACCGGGCCGGTCGCCGTCACCCTGCCGGACTCCGCCGACCCGCGCTGGGAGCTCACCGGCCTGCCCGCCGGCTGGAGCGCCCGTCCGCTCACCCTGGACGGCTACCGGGCCGGCTGGCTGGTCGACGGGCACGGCGACGCCGAGCTGCGCGTCGCGTTCGGGCCGGACCGCTGGTGGCGGCCGGCCGTCGGGCTGTCCGCCGCGACCGTGCTGGCCTGCGCGAGCGTCCTGCTGCCGGGCCGGCGCCGCCCCTCCCGCGCCCCCGCGCCGCTCCCCGTCCCCGCTCCGGCCCCCACTCACGACAGCGACTCCGCCCCCGCCCCCGCTCGCGCTCACGCTCACGACACCGACACCGACACCGACACCGACACCGAGAGGCTCCCGATGCCCGCCGACCCGCCCGCTCCGCCTGCGCCCTCCGACCCGTCCGACCCGCCCCGGATCGCCGTGGTCGTCCCCACCCGGGACAGCGCCCCGCAGATCGGCCGGCTGCTCGACTCGCTGGTGCAGCAGCGCGACGGCCTGGAGGTGCTGGTCAACGAGGACGCCCGGACCGGCCAGCCGCTCGCCCCCGCGCTGCCCGCCTTCCACGCCCGCGGCCTGGACGTCCGGCTCGCCCGCGACAACCCGTCCCGGGCCGCGGGCCGCCGCCGGGGCGTCCGGTTCACCAGCGCCGCCGTCGTACTGCACCTCGACTCCGACATGACCGCCGGGCCCGGGCTACTCGCCGAGTGCCGCCGCCTGATCGAGGACGAGGGCTACGACGCGCTGGTGATCCCCGAGGTCTCGGTCGGCGAGGGCTTCTGGTCGCGCTGCAAGGTGCTGGAGAAGCGCTGCTGGGACGGCGACCGGGCCGTCGAGTCGCTGCGCTGCCTGCGCCGCGAGCTGTACGACCGGGTCGGCGGCCACGACGAGGAACTGGTCTGGTCCGAGGACAAGGACCTCGACCTGCGGGTGCGCGCCGCCGGCGCCCGGATCACCACCACCCGCAGCGTCCTGATCCACGACGAGGGCCGCACCACGCTGCGCGCCGCGATGCGCAAGAAGGCTCACTACGCCGCCACCGCCGGACGCTACGCCGCCCGCCACCCCCGGCACTTCGCCGCCCAGGCCGGTCCGTGGCGGCTGCCCGTGCTCGCCGCCCGCGCCTGGCGGCTCAGCCGCGACCCGCTGTTGACGGGCGGTCTGCTGCTGCTCAAGACCTGCGAGTTCGCCGCCGCGGGCACCGCACTGCTGGCCGCCGCCCTGCCCGGCGCGCACCGCGGCGGCGCCCGCGGATGAGCACCGCCCCGCGTTCCGTCATCGCCCCGCTCGCCGCCGCCCTGCTGCTGGCCTGCGCCGCCGCGCCCGCGTACGGGCCGGGCGCGCCGGCCGCCGTCCCGCCGCCCGCGGCCGCCCCCGCGGCGCCCGCTCCCGTCGCGCCCGTCACTCCCGTCGCGCCCGGGACCGAGCTCGGCACCCTGACCATCCCTCGGCTCGAACAGCTCGGCCTGTCCGCCCGTTTCACCGTCCGCGAGGGCGTCGAGCGCGACACCGTGCTCGACGGCGGTGCCGTCGGCCACTACGAGGACACCCAACTCCCGGGCGAGCAGGGCAACCTGGGCCTGGCCGCGCACCGCAACGGCCACGGCGAGCCGTTCCGCCACCTCGACCGCCTCTCCCCCGGCGACCAGGTGGTCCTGCGCACCCCCGGGGGCACGTACACCTACGTCCTGGACCGGGAGCTCCCCGAGACCGGCGCCGACAACTACGCCGTGCTCGACCCCGTCCCCGCCCAGGCCGGCTACACCGCCCCCGGGCAGTACCTCACCCTGACCACCTGCACCCCCGAGTTCACCTCCCTGTACCGGCTGGTCTGGTGGGGCCACCTGATCTCCAGCACCTCAGGATGAAAAGTTTTGCGTCACCTTACAGAAAGCCTTTCATGACATCCGGATGTCGCGGGGCGAACGGGAGGATGCCACCGCCCCCTCCTCCCGTTCGCCCCGCGCCGCCGACCAGCAGGGGAGCATGGCGTTCACTACTTGAACGAAAAATGCTGAGTGAACCCACACGATGACCTGAACTTGACGGCGATCATGGCCGGAGGGCGGAATCCGTGGCTTCTTCCGTTGATCTCATGTTGTGATCAACGGGTGCTGACACCGCGTCAGCACCGACGGAGAAGAGACGGGAAGACCCATGACCGCCGTACCGCCCCGCACCGCCGCCACCACCTGGTGGCGTCCGCTCCTGCTCGTGGCCGCCCTGCTGACCGGGCTGCTCGGCATCGCCGCGCCGGCCGGCGCCGCCACCGCCGAAGCGACCGTCCAGGTCACGGTCTCCGCCCTGACCAACCCCGGCGACACCGTCCTGATCAGCGGGAACACCCCGGAGCTCGGCAACTGGAACCCGGCCTCGGCCGTCCCCCTGCACACCACCGCCCAGAGCTACCCGTCCTGGACCGGGTACATCCAGATCATCGAGGGCAGCACCGCGCAGTACAAGTACCTGATCCGCAGTAGCACCGGGGCGGTGACCTGGGAGAGCGTCCCGAACCGCACCGTCACCCACTCGACCACCACGGTCACCGCGATCAACGACCGCTGGAACGTCGGCAGCGGCGCCCCGGTCGCCTCGACCTTCCGCGTCACCGCCACCACCGCGTACGGGCAGGGCCTCTACCTGTCCGGGAACCTCGCGGAGCTCGGCGGCTGGAACCCGGCCTCGGCGGTCCCGCTGACCACCGGCTCCGCCACGTACCCGACCTGGACCGCCGGCCTGCAGCTGCCGCCCAACACCCCGGTCGAGTACAAGTACCTGATCAAGTCCCCCGACGGCAGCGTGGTCTGGGAGGGCGGCGCCAACCGCACCACGACGACCCCGGCCACCGGCACCTTCACCGTCACCGACAGCTGGCACTGAGCACCGCCGCGAAACCGCGAAACCGCGGCACCGACCGCCCGGCACCGGACCGCGACGTCCGGCGCCGGGCGGTCGGGCCCGGTCAGGAGGCCCGGTCAGGAGGCCCGGTGGTCGAGGGCGGGCAGTCGGACCACGAGGTCGGAGGGCCCGGTGACGGCGCGGGCGTCGACGGGGCGCAGACCGGCGAAGGCGCAGGCCTGGGCGATCGGCCGGTGCCGGTACAGGTAATCGGCGAGGACCTGCCCGGGCGCGCCGTGAGGCGTCGGGCCGCCGCCCGGATGCAGGTCCCAGCCCTCGACCGCGCCGTCGCGGACGGTGGCGCCCTGGTTGCCGCTCTTCGGATTGACGTAGAGGCCGTAGCCGACCGTGCCGACGGTCAGTCGGGCCAGCACGCCCGGGGTGGACGGGGTGGAGCCCCACGGCTGGGTGACGACGCAGCCGCCCGGGACGGTCGTGACGCCGACGATCAGCAGCGCCTCCTCCTCGTCCCACTCGTACGGCCGGGCGAGGAACCCCGCCAGGAACCCCTCGGACACGGGCGCCGCACCCAGGCGGCGGACCGCTTCGGCGGCGTCGATGCCCGCGACGCAGGCCAGGCCGGTGCCCTCGTAGTGGAACTCCCCGAGTGCGTCGATGAGTTACCGGGCCGTGCGGACCTGCTCCCGTTCGGCCTCGGTCAGTTCGGCCGGGGGGACGGCCGCTCCCGCTCCGGTGGCGGGGAGCGCGAACAGGCCGGGGTCGGGCCCGGCCAAGGCGAGGCGGGCCGCCGACCAGCCGCCGAGCTGGGGACGCCGGGGGTCGGCGCCGGCGGCGACCAGGGCCCGGGCGTTCTCCGGGCGGCCGGCCAGGACGGCCGCCCACAAGGCGGTCGTCCCGCCCTGCGACGCGTCCACGTCCGCGACCCGGGCCGCGAGTTCGGCCACCGTCTCCGGGGAGCCGTGGGCCGCCGCCAAGTGCAGCGGGCGGGCGCCACCGCCGTAGTCCTCCGGATCCGCGCCCGCGTCGAGCCGGGCCCGGACCGCCGCGTGGTCGCTCCAGCCCTCCCACCGGATCCCCGCCCAGCCCGTCATCGCGCCCCTCCGGTCGATTCCGTCCGCACGTCCGCACACTGTCGCAGTCCGCTCCGACAACCGCTCGGCCGGGGCGGGCGACCGCGTGCCGGCCGGGGCCGGGCAGCCGGTAGGGTCCGTCCCGGAGCGGGCGATCTTGGAGGGTGCGGTGGAGTTCCGGCTGCTCGGGGCGGTCGCGGCGGACGGGGCCGGCGGCGAGGTGCGGCTCGGGCCGGAGCGGCGGCGCGGTCTGCTGGCCGTCCTGCTGCTGTGCCGGGGCCGGGCCGTTCCGACCGCCCGGCTGGCCGGGGCGCTGTGGGCGGGCGAGCCGCCGGCGAACGCCCGGGCCGTGGTGCAGACCCACGTCTCGCGGCTGCGCGCCCTGTTCGCCGGGCACGGCGCCGACCGGCACGGCGTCCGGTTGGAGACGGTCGGGGACGGCTACTGCCTGCACCTGCCCGAGGCGGCGCTCGACCTGGGACGCTTCCGCGCCCTGGTCGCCGGGGCCGGGGCCGCCGGACGGGACCCCGCGGACGCCTGCGCGGACCTGGAGCGCGCGCTGGGCCTGTGGCGCGGCCCGGCGCTGTCCGGCACCGGCGGCGGTCCGCTGCTGGACTCCTGGCGGCAGACCCTGGAGGACGGCCGGGTGGGCGCCGTCGAGCTGCTCGCCGAGCAGCACCTGCGGCTCGGCCGGCCCGGGCGCGCCGCCGAGCTGCTGCGCGCCGAGACCGCCGCGCACCCGCTGCGCGAATCGCTCGCGGCCGGGCTGGTGCTGGCCCTGCACACCGCCGGGCGGACCGCCGAGGCGCTGGAGTGCTACCGGCGCACCCGTGACGCGCTCGCCGCCCGGCTCGGCGTCGGCCCGGGCGCCGCACTGCGCGCCGCCCGGGCGTACGTCCGGCACGGCGCGCCGCCCGCCCCGGCGGCTGCTCCGGACGCCGGCCCGGTCCCGGGCGCCGCCGGCTCCGCGCCCCCGCCGACGCCTGCGCTGCTGCCCCTGCTGGCGCCCCCGCCGCCGCGCGGCTTCCACGGCCGGGAGGACGAACTCGCCGCGCTGGACGAGGCGTTGAGGCCGGGGCCGGAGGGGCCGATCGCCCTGGTGACCGGGCCGGCCGGGGCCGGCAAGACCGCGCTCGCACTGGCCTGGGCGCACCGGCACGGCGGGCGCTTCCCGGACGGCGTGCTGTTCGCCGACCTGGGCGGGTTCGGCGACCGGCCGGACCGCGAACTCGGCGACGTGCTGGGCGAGTTCCTGATCGCGCTGGGTGTCCCGCCGAAGGAGCTGCCCGTCGGGGCCGCCGCCCGGGCGGCCCGCTACGAGCAGTTGACCCGCTCGCGGAGGGTGCTGGTCGTGGTCGACGACGCCCGGGAGTCCGCGCGGGTCCGGCCGTTGCTGCCGGCCGGGGCCGGCTCGGCCGCGCTGGTCACCAGCCGGCACCGGCTGCCGGGCCTGGTCGCCGCCGAACTCGCCCGTCCCGTCCCGCTGACGGTGCTGTCCCCGGAGGAGTCCGTCGGGCTGCTGGCGCGGGTCCTCGGTCCGGGGAGGGTCGCCGCCGAGCCGGAGGCGGCCCGCGAACTCGCCGATCTGTGCGGCGGGTTGCCGCTGGCGCTGCGGATCGCCGCCGCCAAGGCCGCCGTCGACCCGCACCGCGGGCTGGCCGCCCTCGCCGGGCAACTGCGCGACGGGCAGCGCCGGTTGGGCCGTCTGACGGCCGAGGAGCTGAGTGTCGCCAGTGCGCTGCGGCTCTCCCACGAGCAGCTGCCGCCCACCGCGGCCCGGCTGTTCCGGGCGCTGGGCCTGCACCCGGGCCCGCTGGTCGACCCGCCCGGCGCCGCCGCCCTCGCCGGCCTCGAACCCGACGCCGCCGCCGAGGCGTTGGAGCAACTCGCGGCCATCCACCTGGTCGCCTGGACCGGCCCCGAGCAGTACACCCTGCACGACCTGGTGTGGCTGTACGTCCGCCGACTCGCCTCCTCGTTCGGCGCGTCGGAGCGGGAGGCGGCGCTCTCCCGGCTCGCCGACCGGTACCTGCGCACCGGGCTGGCCGCCGACGCGGCCGTCGCGCCCGACAGTCCGCCGTGCTGCGAGCCGCCCGCCGACGACCGACGCCCTCGGGCCGGGGCCGGGGCCGGGTTCGCCGGCCCGGCGCAGGCGCTGCGCTGGCTGGCGGCGCACCGCGAGACGCTGGCCCGGGTGGTCGCCTCGGTCGCCCCGGTCGCCCCGGACCGGGCCTGGCAGTTGGTGCTCGTCCAGTGGCCGCTGATCGTCCGTCGGACCCGGGACGGCTGGGCGCCGCTGCTCCGGCAGGCCCTGGACGCGGCGACGGCGGCCGGCCATCCGGACGGTGAGAGCCAGGTGCGGGCGCTGCTCGGCTGGGTGCTGTTCGCCGAGCGGCGGCTCGCCGAGGCCGCCGCCTGCCTCGCCCCGGCCCCCGGTCTCGCCGACCGGGCCGGCAG
The DNA here is from genome assembly GCF_055562955.1 of Kitasatospora sp. NPDC015121. Classification (NCBI taxonomy): domain Bacteria; kingdom Bacillati; phylum Actinomycetota; class Actinomycetes; order Kitasatosporales; family Streptomycetaceae; genus Kitasatospora; species Kitasatospora sp. NPDC015121. The sequence goes on along the minus strand of NZ_JBVHEH010000006.1, from coordinate 69,377 downwards.
CCCGGTCGGCCGGGCCGTCGCCCTGGTCAACCTGGCCGCCGTCCAGGCCGCCCGGGGCGAGACCGCCGCCGCCGACGAGGGCCTGGCCGAGGCCCTGGAGACCGCGCTCGCCACCGACAACCGCCGCACCGTGACCCTCGCCCTGCACCACCACGCCCACCACCTGCTCGCCACCGGCCGTCCCCGGCCCGCCCTCGAACAGGCCCTGCACGGGCTGGAGTTGGCCGACGGGCGGACCCCCTTCGCCCACCGGGTCCGGCTGCACACCGCCTGCGGCGGGGCGCTGACCGCGCTCGGCCGCCACCCCGAGGCCCGGGCCCGCCTGCACCTCGCCCTCACCGAGGCCGAGCAGCGCGGCGAGGACCGCGACACCGCCGAGGTGCTGCGTTCGCTGGCCCGCGCCGAGGACGCCGCCGGAAGGGTCCGGGTCGCCGTCGGGCACTGGCAGCGCGCCGAGCGCCTCAGCCCGCTCTGACCCCGCCGCGCCGACCCCGCCGCGCCGACCCCGCCGCGCCGACTCCGGCCCCGGCCCCGGCCCCGGCCCCGGCCCCGGCCCCGACCGGACGATCCGCCCCCGACTGCCCGGCCCTGGACTCTAAACAGTCAGCTGTGTACGTTTAAGGGGTCAACGCAGAGCAGAAGGAGTCGGCCATGGCCGAGGCACCCGCCGTACACGGCACCCTTTTCATCGGCGGACGGTGGGAGACCCCCGCCGGAACCGACACCATCGAGGTCGTCTCGCCGCACGACGGGGCGCTGCTCGGCCGCGTCCCGCACGCCTCGCCGCAGGACGTGGACCGGGCGGTGGCCGCCGCCCGGGAGGCGTTCGACCACGGGCCGTGGCCGCGGCTGCCGCTGGCCGAGCGGCTCGCGGTGCTGGAGCGGATCCAGGCGCTGATGCTGGAGCGCAAGGACGAGTTCGCCCGGGTGATCAGCGCGCAGAACGGTTCGCCCGCCTCGTTCAGCGCGGTCAACCAGGCCGCGGCGGCGGCCGTGCAGTACGGGCTGGTGGCGGCGGCGGCCCGGGAGTTCCCGTTCGAGGAGCGGCGCGAGGGCCTGCGGCAGCCGCTGCTGGTGCTGCGCGAGCCGGTCGGGGTGGTGGCCGCGGTGGTGCCGTGGAACGTCCCGCAGTTCGTGACCGCCGCCAAGCTGGCGCCCGCGCTCGCGGCCGGCTGCACGGTGGTGCTGAAGCCGAGCCCGGAGACGCCGCTGGACGCGTACCTGCTGGCCGGGGTGTGCGCGGAGGCGGGGCTGCCGGAGGGCGTGCTGAGCGTGCTGCCCGCCGACCGGGAGACCAGCGCGTACCTGGTGGCGCACCCGGACGTCGACAAGGTCTCGTTCACCGGGTCGGTGGCCGCCGGGCGCCAGGTGATGGCGTCCGCCGCGCAGCACCTGGCCCGGGTGACGCTGGAGCTGGGCGGCAAGTCGGCGGGCGTCGTGCTGCCGGACGCCGACCTGCCGTCGACCGTGGCCGCGCTGGTGGCGGGCTCGCTGCTGAACAACGGGCAGGCGTGCGTCGCGCTGACCCGGATCCTGCTGCCGGCCTCCCGGTACGAGGAGTTCGCGGCCGCGCTGACCGCCGCCTTCGACGGGCTGCGGGTGGGCGACCCGCTGGACCCGGCGACCCAGGTCGGGCCGCTGGTGTCCAAGCGGCAGCAGGCGCGCAACCTGGACTACATCCGGATCGCCCGCGAGGAGGGCGCGCGGCTGCTGGCCGGCGGCGGCGTCCCGGCCGGGCTGGAGGCGGGCGCGTACGTGCGGCCGACGCTGTTCGGCGAGGTCACCAACGACATGCGGATCGCCCGCGAGGAGGTCTTCGGTCCGGTGGTCTGCCTGATCCGGTACGCCGACGAGGACGAGGCGGTGCGGATCGCCAACGACTCCGAATTCGGCCTGTCCGGTGCGGTGTTCACGGCCCGCACCGAGGAGGGCGTGGCGCGCGGCGTCGAGCTGGCCCGCCGGATCCGCACCGGCACGTACACCGTGAACGGCTTCACCATCGACCTGCGCGGCCCGTTCGGCGGCTACAAGAACTCCGGCGTGGGCCGGGAGTTCGGCGCCGAGGGCCTGGGCGAGTACCTGGAGCACAAGACCGTCGCCCTGCCCGCCACCGTCTGACCGACCGTCACTTCCCGGGAGTAACCACCATGTTGGCTGCAATGATCACCGCTCCGGGCGCCACCGCGCTGGAGGTACGCGACGACGTCGAGGCGATCGGCTTCGGCCCCGGCACCGTGCGGGTCGCCATCCGGGCGACCAGCCTGTGCCACTCCGACCTGTCCGGCATGAACGGCACGATCCCGGCGCCGATGCCGCTGGTGCTCGGCCACGAGGGCGCCGGCGAGGTGCTGGAGGTCGGCGAGGGCGTCACCCACGTCCGCCCGGGCGACCGGGTGATCGTCAACTGGCGGCCGTCCTGCGGCGAGTGCGCCTGGTGCGTGCGCGGGCAGGGCCAGCTGTGCCAGAGCGGCAACGCCGCCATGACGACGCCCGCGTTCCGCTCCGGCGGCCAGGACTTCTTCCGCTTCATGGGCGCGGGCACCTTCGCCCAGGAGGTCGTGCTGAACGCCGGCTTCGCCAGCGCCGTCCCGGACGGCATCTCGTACGACGCGGCCGCGCTGATCGGCTGCGGCGTCACCACCGGCGTCGGCGCGGTGTTCAACACGGCCGGGGTGCGGCCGGGCGAGAGCGTCGCGGTGATCGGCTGCGGCGGCGTCGGGATCAGCGCGGTCCTCGGCGCCAAGGCCGCCGGGGCCTCGCACGTGGTCGCGGTCGACCCGGTCGCGGCCCGCCGCGAGTGGGCGCTGTCCTTCGGCGCGACGGCAGCCGTCGCCCCCGAGGCCCTGGCCGACGCGGTCGCGGACGCCACCGGCGGCCTCGGCTTCGACCACGTGATCGAGGCGGTCGGCCGCCCCGCCACCTTCCGCTCCGCGTACGACGCCACCCGGCGCGGCGGCAGCGTGGTGCTGGTCGGCGTCGGCGGCGCGAAGGACGGGTTCCCGATCAGCATGTGGGAGCTGTCCGCGGGCGAGAAGCGGGTGCTGCCCTCGTTCTACGGCGGCGACACCGTCACCCGCACCTACGCCCGGATCGCCGAACTGGTCCGCACCGGCCGGCTCGACCTGGAGCGGCTGATCACCCACCGGCTGCCGCTGACCTCGGTCAACGAGGCGCTGGAGCTGATGCGCAGCGGCGAGGCCCTGCGGATCGCACTGACCGTCTGACCCGGCCGCTCGGCCTCCGGCCGTGTCCCCGGCGCCCTCCGAGCGGGCCGCCGGGGGCACGGCCGGTGCGGGTCGTACGGGCGGGGGCCCGGCGCACGGATAGGATCCGGACATGCCCGCACCGACCGACGCCGCCCGGCAACGCCGGGTCCAGCAGCGCGCGCTGGAGACCCGTGACCTGCTGCTGCGCGCGGCCGTGGACGTGCTGTGCGACAGCGGGTACGCCGGGTTCTCGACGCTCGCGGTGGGCGAGGCCGCCGGGGTGAGCCGGGGGCGGCTGGTGCACCACTTCCCGACCAGGAACGCGCTGGTCGAAGCGGTCACCGACCACCTGGCCGGCGCGTACGCCGCACTGGCCCCGGCACAGGCCCGGCAGTTGGCGGCCACCCCGCAGCCGGACCGGGCCGGGCAGGGGCTGGAGATGATCTGGCGGCTGATGAACACCCGGGACTACCAGGCGTTCCTGGAGCTGCTGATCGGCACCCGGCACGATCCCGAACTGCGGCCGGTGGTGCGGGAGTTCGAGCGCCGCCTGGAGAACGAGCTGATGACCGCCGTCCGGACCGTCTCCGGCCCGGCCGCCGACTCGCCGGAGTTCGCGGCCTCGCTGCTCACCGCGCTGCAGGCGATGCGCGGCCTGCTGCTGATCTCCTCGGCCGGCGGCCACGACCTCGCCGCCGACTGGGCGGTCGTGCGCGAACGGCTGCTGCTGCTGTTCCGCCCGGCGGCCTGACGGCCCGGCGCACCGGAGCCGCCCCGCCCACCGGAACTGCTCCATTCGGATGCGAACGGGCCGCCTCCCGTAACCTCCGGGCGGGCCGCTGCCGAAACCGTGGGCATGACCTCTTCTTCTTCTCCTTCCTCGCGTTCGCGCTGCCGTCGCGGAGTGGCGGCGCTGGCCGCCGCCGTGTGCGTGGCGGGTGCGACGGGCCTGGCGCCCGCGCACGCGTCCGGTGTCCGGGCGCCCGCGGCGGACGCGCCGTGGGTGGTGTCGCTGGGCGACAGCTTCATCTCCGGTGAGGCCGGGCGCTGGTCCGGCAACAGCAACGAGTCGGCGCTCGGCTGGTCGCGCACCGACCGGGCGTACGACCCGGCGACCGACGAGAGCGACCCGGAGCGGGTGTACGGCGCCTCGTACGAGAACAAGTGCAACCGCTCCGACGTCGCCGAGGTGCAGTCCCTCACGCTGGACGTGCGCAAGCTCAACCTGGCCTGCTCCGGGGCGACGTCGACGGCCGTGAAGCTGCCGGAGCACGGCGGCGAGCCGTTCAAGGGCGAACCCTCGCAGGCCGGGCAGCTCCAGGAGGCGGTGACCGGGCAGCCGGTGCGGGCCGTGGTGGTGTCGATCGGCGGCAACGACCTCGGGTTCTCGGACATCATCACCGGCTGCACGAAGGAGTTCCTCAAGCCCTTCGGCGGCTCCCCGTGCGCGCCCGACGCCGCCGAGCAGGTCGAGGAGCGGCTGCCCGGCGTCCGGCAGGCCGCGGTCGACACCCTCGCGGACGTGAGGACCGCGCTGGAGCAGGCCGGACACGAGGCCGGCTCGTACCGGCTGGTCCTGCAGTCGTACCCGTCCCCGCTGCCCGACGCCGGCCGGATCCGCTACCCCGGGGAGAAGTACGACCGCCTGACCGAGGGCGGCTGCCCGTTCTTCGACCAGGACCTCACCTGGGCGCACGACGACCTGGTCCCCGAGATCAGCGCGACGCTGGCCGAGGCGGCCCACGAGGCCGGGGCGGAGTTCCTCGACCTGTCGCGCTCCTTCGAGGGCCGCGAGGTCTGCTCCACCGGCACCCGGCAGGCCGACCTCCAGCACCCGCCCACCGGTGAGACCAGCGAGTGGATGCGCTTCGTGACCTCCGGCGTCGGCCAGGGCCAGCTGCAGGAGTCGCTGCACCCCAACGCCTTCGGGCAGCGGGCCCTCGGCACCTGCCTGAGCCTGCAGCTGGAGCAGCCCGCCGCCGACCGGCGCTGCGCCAACACCCCCGGCAAGGGCCCCGACGCGATGGTGCTGGAGCCCGCCGGCTGACCCCGCCCGACCGGCACCCCGCTCAGCCGGGCGGCGCAGCGCGGCGGGTGCCCGCGCGCCGTCCGGCCGAGGATGGTGAGCGACCGGGTCCGTGTCGGCAGGCAGGAGGGCGCTCGGTGGTGGAGCAGGCGGACGGCCCAGAGGGCGAGGACGGGCGGGCCCGGGTGCTGGTGGCGGTCGGGACCAGGCCCGAGGCGATCAAGATGGTGCCGGTGATCCGGGCGCTGGCGGCCAGCTCCCGGCTGCGGCCGCTGGTGGTGTCGACCGGTCAGCACCGGGAGCTGCTGGCGGAGGTGTTCGACCTGGCGGGACTCCGGCCGGACCTCGACCTCGCCGTGGGGGCGCCCGGGCTGCCGCTGAACCACCTGTTCGCCCGGGTGCTGTCCGGCCTGCAGGACGCCCTCACCGAGCGCTTCGGGCCGCACGGGAGCGGGCCGGCCGGCGCCCAGGGATCGCCCGACGCCCCGGGGCCGGCCGGGGCTCCGGGCTCGGCCGACCGGTACCCGGTCTGGGCGCTGGTGCACGGCGACACCAGCTCGGCGGTGGCCGTCGCGCTCGCCGCGTTCCACCTGCGGATGCCGGTCGCGCACGTGGAGGCGGGCCTGCGCACCCACGACACCAGCGCGCCGTTCCCGGAGGAGCTGAACCGGCAGCTGATCGCCCGGATCGCCGCCTTCCACCTGGCGCCGACCTCGCTGAACGAGGAGAACCTGATCCTGGAGGGGGTGCGCCACGAGCAGGTGTTCGTGACCGGCAACACCGCGATCGACGCGCTGCTGTGGGCCGCGTCCGCCGACCGGCCGGGCGGCGAGCGGCCGACCGGGGTGCCCGCGCTGGACGCGCTGCTCGCACGGCCCGGCGCCGACCCCGGCCGGCCGCTCGTGGTGGTGACGGCGCACCGGCGGGAGAACCTGGCCACCGGCGGCCTGGGGCACGTCGCGCAGGCGCTCGCGCAGGTCGCGGCGGAGCGGCCGGAGACGGTGTTCGTGCTGCCGCTGCACCCCAACCCGGCCGTCCGGGCGCAGCTGCGGCCCACGCTCGGCGGGCTGCCGAACGTCCTGCTGACCGAGCCGCTGTCGTACCCGGTGTTCGCGGCGCTGCTGCGCCGGGCCGCCCTGGTGGTGACCGACTCGGGCGGCATCCAGGAGGAGGCGCCCGCGCTCGGCGTGCCGGTGCTGGTCACCCGGGACGCCACCGAGCGCACCGAGGGCGTGGACGCGGGCACCCTGCGGCTGGTCGGCACCGAGTCCGGCGCGGTCGCGGCGGCCGTCCGGCACCTGCTGGACGACGGCGCGGCGCGGACCGCGATGGCCGCCGCCGAGAACCCGTACGGCGACGGGCGGGCCGCCGAGCGGATCGTGGCCGCGCTGGAGCACCTGACCTTCCGCACGCCGAAGCCGGCCCGGTTCGGCAGCGGCTACCAGCGGGCGGTGGTGCTGCGGGCGGCGGGCTTCGGCGAGTCGGCGATCCGCCGACCGGGCCGGGCCGCGAGCTGAGGGGGCGGCGGTGCGGCGACACGGGACGTGGGGGCGGCGGCTGCTGTCGGTGCTGCTCGGCACGGGCGGGCTGCTCGCCGGCTGGGCGCTGGCGGCTTCGGACCGGCCCGGCGCGCACGCGGCCCGGCTGGTGCTGCGCGACGGCGGGCTGACCCTGGCGGTCGCGGCCGGGCTGTTCACCGCCGTCGCGGCGCTGGCCTGCCTGCTGCGCGCGGTGGGTCTGCCGCCCCGCCGGGACGCGCCGGTGGCGGGGCCGGTGCCGACGCGGCCGGAGCGGCGGGGGAGGCGCGGGTGAACCTGCCCGGGGACGTGTTGACGACCGTCGCGCTGCTGGTGCTCGGCTACGGGCTGACGTACTTCGTCGCGTTGCAGGTCTCGGGTCGGCTGCGGGCCCGGGCGGAGCGCCGGGAGGGGGCCGGGGCCGCCTCCGGGGACGGCGGGCCGGTGTTCTGGTTCGTGGTGCCCTGCCTGGACGAGGAGGCGGTGATCGGCGCGACCGTGGCCAACCTGCTGGCGCAGGACCCGCGGGCCCGGGTGACCGTGGTCGACGACGGGTCCGCGGACGCGACCGCCGCCCGGGCGCTGGCGGCCGACGGCGGCGAGGGCCGGGTGGAGGTGCTGTCGCGGCGGCCGCCGCAGGCCCGGCAGGGGAAGGGCGCGGCGCTGAACGCGGCGCTGCCGCACGTGGCGGACGCGGTCGGGCGGCTGGGGCTGGCCGAGGACCGGGTGGTCGTGGTGGTGATGGACGCGGACGGACGGCTCAGCCCGGACGCGCTGGCGCACGTCGCGCCGCTGTTCGCCGATCCGGCGGTCGGCGGCGCGCAGTTGGCCGTCCGGATCCGCAACCGGGACCGGCTGCTGACCCGGATCCAGGACGCCGGGTTCTGGGGCGCGGCGGCGACCGCGCAGTACGGGCGCGACCCGGTCGGGACGGTCAGCCTGGGCGGCAACGCGCAGTTCGCCCGGCTGTCGGCGCTGCGCTCGGTGCCGGGCGCGCCGTGGACGGACTCGCTGACCGAGGACCTCGACCTCGCGCTGTCGCTGGCCGTCCGGGGCTGGCGGCTGCGCACCACCAGCCTGGCGCACGTCGTCCAGGAGGGCCCCGAGCAGCTGCGGGCGCTGCTGCGCCAGCGCACCCGCTGGGCACAGGGGCACATGGTCTGCGCGGGGCGGATCGGCGAGGTGTGGCGCGGCTCGCGGCTGGGCACGGCGGCGGCCCTGGAGCTGGCGCTGTACCTGCTGCAGCCGTGGTGCCTGGCGCTGCCCTGGTCGGTGCTGGCGCACCTGCTGGCGGTGCTGGGCGTGCTGGCGACGGTCGCGGTGGGGGCGCACGCCGGGGCGGCCGCGGCGGTGGGCACGGCGCTCGCCGTGTACCTGCTGGCGTTCGCGCCGCACCTCTACCAGGCGTCGCTGTACCACCGCCGGGCGGGCGGCTACGGCTGGTGGCGGTCGGTCTGGCTGCACCACGCCTCGTACCTGCTCACGTACGTCACCTACCTGGCGACCTGGCGGGCGCTGTGGCGGATCGTCCGGGGCCGGACGGACTGGGCGAAGACCCGGCGGGTGGCGGCGGCCGCGAAGGCCGGGTGACCCGGCGGACGTCGGACGCCGGACGTCGGACGCCGGACGTCGGACGCCGGACTGGCGACATGTCGACTCCGGCGCCCGCGCCCGCCGTTCCCGCCGCCGACGGTCGAACCGGGGTGGGTGCCGCGCGGTGACGGGCGCTCAGTCGTGCGGGCGGCCGTCGATCAGGACGGCGGTGCGGCGGCTGCGGTGGGCGGCCCGGAGGGCGGCGAACCAGGGGCGCTGCTCCGGCTGGAGGTAGGGCAGCCACTCGGCGTACTTGCGCCAGGCGCAGCTGTCGTGCTCGGGGCTGAGGCGCACGGGGTGGCCGGTCCGGACGGGCGGCGCGGCGTAGGCGAAGTCGATGACCGGGGGCCAGCCGTCGGCGGCCGAGCGGTAGTCGACGGCGAGCGGGCGCAGCGGCCCGGTGGGGCGGTGGCCGGTCTCCTCGGCGAGTTCGCGCAGCGCGGTGGCGGGCGGGTGCTCGCCGGGGTCGGCGAGTCCGGCGGGCAGCTGCCACCAGGCGGGGTGGCCCGGGTAGGGGCGGGCCTGGTGGAGCATCAGGATCCGGTCGTCGGTGTCGGTGAGCAGGACGGTGGCGGAGACGACGTGCGGCGGGAGCGCGGCGGCGAAGGCGGCGGGGTCGAGGAACGCGTGGGTCGGCTCGGTCCGGTGGGTGGGCGTGGAGGTCAGGGTCGGGGTCCTTCCGGGCGGTTCCGTGGTCTTCTCCGGCGTTCGACCCGCCCGGAGCGAACGGGTTTCGGTTCGCGGCGGAGCGTCACCCCGACGAGGCGGGGGAAGCGGAGGCAAACCCTCCCCAGGCGGATCGGTGCCGTCGGGCCAAGCCTACGGGCCCTCCGACGAACCCCCCGACGGACCACGGCCTTCCACGGCTGACGCCCCGTCCGCCCGCCGGGCCCGGGGCGGCCGCCGCCTCAGGCCCGGCGCAGCACCACCGCGTGCTCCGACCGCACCATTCGCAGCATCGGGCACCGCGCGTCAGCCGCCGCCAGCAGTCCCGCCAGCACCTCCTCGGGCACGTCGGCGCGCAGCTCCACGTCGGCCGTCAGGTCGTACGGGACGGCGGGCGCGTCGGTCGGCACCCCGAAGAACCGGGCGTCGTTGTTCCGGGCCCGGACCCGCACCTCCACCCGGTCCAGCGGCACGTCCTCCAGCGCCGCCAGGCACAGCACGGTGTGCGTCAGGCAGGTACCGACCACCGCGCACAGCAGCTCCGGCGAGGACGGCCCCAGACCGTACCCGCCGATGTCGGGGCCGCCGTCCCCGAGCAGCGACCACTCCCCCACCCGGACCTTCCGCACCCCCGTCGCGTCGTCGGCCACGCAGACCGCCGCGATCTCCTCGTCCCAGTCCGCACTGCTCGGCCGCCGCCGCGCGGCGTCCCGCATCGCCGCGCCCTTCTCCTTCAAATGCTGGGCCAGTCCCGGACGTTGGGTCGCTGTCGTGTTCGTCATGGCCGGTAGCGTACGGGGGCGCCGAGGCCCCGGGGCGGCCGGCGCCCACCGGATCCACCCGCTTCCCACACGATCGACTACGGCTCTGTCACGATCGCGCGGCGAACCTCCGGACGGCACCACGCCACCGGCCCACCGGTGGCTACAGTGCCCGCACGGGGGTGGGGACCGACCGGGAGCGCGGGCCAGACCCGGCCGGCGCCGGTCGGACGACCGGGGGGGGGGAGCCCGAGTGCTCGACAGGAAGAACGCGGTGCGGCTCGCCGGGGCGTGCGCGCACGAGTCCGAGATCCGCCGGCGGCTCCGGGACAGCCCGCTGCGGGCGGCGACGCCGCTGGACGCCGTCCTGGCACCGGACCGGGACGTGCGGGAGCTGCCCGGCCTGCTCGACGCGCTGCACCGGGCGCTGCGGGCCACCGGCGACCGGCGCGGGCTGGACGCCTACACCGGCCCGGGCCGGGTCAGTGACCGGAGCCTGTTCACGGCGGGGGTCGACCACGCCGTGCCGGTCGAACCCGTCCTGCTGTGCCCGCTGGCACGCTGCCTGCGCCACGACGCGCCCGACGCCTCCGACGCGCCCGACGCCTCCGGCGGGACGCCCCGGTGCGCCGTGAACGGCGCACCGCTGCTGCGCCGCGAGGACTGAGGGCGTGGGCGGCGTGCTCGCGGAACTGGGAAAGAAGCTCGCCGAGAAGTGGCTCACCCTGCTGGTCCTGCCGGGCGCGCTCTACCTCGCCGTCGCGGTGGCCGCGGCCCGGCTCGGACACGCGCACCCGTTCGACGCCGCCCGGCTGGCCGACCGGGTCGGCGCCTGGGCGAAGGCCCCCGCGCTCGGCACCTCCGGCGGCCAGGCGGTGCTGCTCGTCGCGGTGGGCCTCGCGGCCGCCGGGGTCGGGGTGGTCGCCCAGGCGCTCGGCTCCCTGGTCGAACGGCTGCACCTGGCCGCCGACTGGCCCGGCTGGCCCGTCGGCGCCCGCACCTGGGCCGACCTCGGCACCCGGTGGCGGCAGGCCCGCCTCCGGCGCCGGCGCGAACGGGCCCGCCGGGCCCGGGCCGTGCTCCACGTCGCGGCCCCCGCCGCCCGCCCGGCCGCGCAGGCCGCCCTGACCAGGGCGCGCGCGGCCGTGGGCCGGACCGGCACCGAGGATCCCGTCCGCCCCACCTGGAGCGGGGACCGCGTCCACCTCGCCGCGCTGCGCGTCCAGGACAGCTACGGGCTCGACCTGACCACGCTGTGGCCGCACCTGTGGCTGACCCTCCCCGACCCGCCGCGCACCGAGGTCACCGCCGCCCGGCAGGCCCTGGCCCGCGCGGCGACGCTCACCGCCTGGGCCGTGCTCTACCTGCCGCTGGCCCTGTGGTGGTGGCCCGCGCTGCTCGTCGCGGCCGTCCTCGCCCTCACCGGGCACCACCGCTTCCGGGCCGCCGCCGACGCCTACGCCACCCTGCTGGAGGCCGTCGTCCGGCTGCACGCGGCCGACCTGGCACGCCGGCTCGGCCTCGACTGCCCGGGCCGGCTGACCGCCGCCGACGGCGCGCGCCTGGCCGGGCTCCTGGCCCCCGGCCCGCTCCCGTCCGCCGGGGCGGCCGGTGCCCCCGCGCCGCCGTCCGCTCCCCCGCCCGCTTCCCCGGGCGGTACCGCGGGCGGTACCGCGGGCGGTACCGCGGCGGCGCCGCCGCCCGGCCTGGTCCCGTAGGACCCGCAGCACCCGCAGCACCCGCAGCACCCGCACCGACCCGACCCGACCCGGCGCGGCACGTCCGCCGCGGACCGGTCCGCACGAAGGACGAGTGGACGACGACATGACGCGCACGGCACGACTGGCCGCGCTGTGGACCCGGATCAACCGGTCCGACACCGAGGAGGACCCGACCCTGCTGTTCGAGCCCGCGGGGCTCGACGAGGCCCGGGCAGTGGCCGGGTACTACGCGGACGGCGACCCCGACGCGGCGTACGTACTCGGCTGGTTCCACTTCTTCCGCTACCTGGCCCTTCCCGAGGGCGCGGACCAGGACGACTTCGCGGCGGCCCACGAGGCCTTCGGGCTGTGCTTCTTCCTCGGCCGGCCCGACGACCCCGACCTCCCCGACCTGCCCGAGGACATGCTGCCGGACCTCGCCGGGGCCGCCGTCCCGGAAGCCACCGAGCTGCTGCAGCGCTCGCAGTTCTCCCCCGACCCCGGCGTCCTCTCCCACGCCGTGGAGCTGTGGCGGCGCATCGTCCGGGCCACCCCGGCCGACCACCCCTACCGGGCCGACCGGCTGTTCCACCTCGGGCTCGCCCTGGACGACCGCTACCAGCGGCTGGACGACCCGGCGGACCTGGACGCCGTCATCGCGGCGGGACGGGAGGCGGAGGCCGCCGGCCCCGCCGACTACCCCGACCGGGCGCTGCGGCTGAACAACCTGGGCAACGCCCTGCGGCGGCGCTTCGGGCGGCGGACCGAAGCGGCGGACCTGGCGGAGGCGATCCGCGTCCTGCGCCTCGCCGTCGACGTCTCGATCGACGCCTTCGACCGCCCGCTCGTGCTGCTCAACCTGGCGCTGGCGCTGCGCGACAGGTTCGCCTGGGCGGGCGCGGAGGCCGACCTGGACGCGGCGGTCGCGCGGGTGGAGGAGGCGGTGGCCCTCACCGTCCCCGACCACACCGACCGGCCCCGGCTCCTCTCCCTCCGCCAGGAGTTGGCCGAACTCCGGGCCGGGAGCCGGGAGGTGCGGGCGGGCACCCGCGACCTGGTCGAGCGCCTCGAGGCCGCGCTGGCCGCCTCGGCCGGCGCCGCCGACCGCGCGGAGCGCCTGTTCGACCTCGGTGAGGCCCTGCGCCTCCGATTCCTGCACACGGGCGTGGTGGCGGACCTGGACGCCGCGGCCGACCGCTTCCGGGAGGCCGTGGCAGCGACCCCGCCCGGCCACCCCGACCGGGCCAGGATGCTGTGCCTCCTCGGCGAGTGCCTGCGCCTGCGCTACCTCAGGACGGAGCGGCCGGCCGACCTGGAGGCGGCGATCGACCGCTTCGGCGAGGCGCTGGCCGCCGCCCTCGACCCGGACGAGCGCGCCACCCAGCGGTTCCACCTCAGCGGCGCGCTCATCCACCGCGCCCTGGACCGGCGGGCGCTCCCGGACGTGGACACCGCGATCGACCACCTGCGGCGGTCCGCGGCCGCCGTCCCGGGCGACCCCGCCGAGCCGGCCGGTCCCGCCGACCGGCCCGACCGTCCCGACCGCCCCGACCGGACGACGCGGCTGGAGCGGCTCGCCCACGCGCTGCAGGTGCGCTTCCAGCTGACCGGTGCGATGGCGGACCTGGACGCCGTGATCGACCACACCCGCGCGGCGGTCGCCACCGCCCCGCCGGACCACCCCGAACGGGCCTCGCTCCTGGTCGCGCTCGGCGGCGCGCTGGGCAAGCGGGGCGAGTTGACGGGGACGCCGGCGGATACCGAGGCCGCCATCGGGCACCTGACGGAGCTGCTGGAGTCCTCGTCGGCCGAGGTGCCGCACCGGACCGGCGTCCTGAACAACCTCGGCGGCGCGCTCCGGGCCCGCTTCGAGCGCACGGGCGCGCTGGAGGACCTGGATGCCGCGATCGACCGCTTCCGGGCGGCGGAGGAGGCCGCCGAGGACGACGAGGAGCGCGCGATCCCGCTGACCAACCTCGGCAACGCCCTGCGGGACCGGAGCGAGCGGCTGGCCACGGCGGCGGACGCCGACGCCGCCGTCGCCTGCCTGACCCGGGCGGTCTCCCTCACCCCCGCCGGCCACCCGCAGCGCGCGGTCCGGCTGTCCAAGCTCGGCATGGCCCTGCGCTCCCGCTACGACCGGACGAGCCGGGTGGCGGACCTGGACGGCGCGATCAACTGCTTCACGGAGGCGGTGTCCCAGGCCGGGGGCACCCCCGGCCTGGCCGGCGTCCTGACCAACCTGGGCGGCGCGCTCCGGCGCAGGTTCGAACGGACGGGGTCGCCCGCCGACCTGGACGCGGCGATCACGCGCATGACCGAGGCGGTGGCCGCGGCTACGGCGGACAACCTCGAACGGGTCGCGATGCTGACCAACCTGGGCGGCGCCCTCCGGATCAGGTACGAACGGACGAAGTCGCCCGCCGACCTGGACGCGGCGATCGGCCACCTGGAGGAGACGGTGGCCGCCGTTCCGGCCCACCGCCCCGACTACGCACTGGGGCTGTCCAACCTCGCCGACAGCCTGCTGGCCCGCTACCGGCGGACGGAGCGACCCGCCGACCTGCGCGAGGCGATCGCCTGCCGGCTGGCGGCCTCGAAGGTCCGGTCCGCGTCCCCCGGCCGCCGGATCACGGAGGCGGGCCAGGCGGCGGCCCTGCTCGCCGCGGCGGGCGACCTGGCCGCCGCCGCGGACGCGGCGGAGAGCGCGGTCCTGCTGCTGCCGCAGGTCGCGCCCCGGCGCCTGGAGCGCGGCGACCAGCAGTACGCCATCGGGCACTTCGCCGGACTGGTGGGCGATGCCGCCGCGCTGGCCCTCGCCGCCCCGGGCGGCACGCCCGCCGGACGGGCCGAACGCGCCCTGGGACTGCTGGAGACCGGCCGGGCCGTCCTGCTCAGCCAGGCCCTGGAGACCCGCAACGACCTGACCGACCTGCGCGGGCGCCGCCCCGACCTGGCCGAGCGCTTCAGCGACCTGCGGGAACGGCTCGACAGCCCCGCCGACACCACCGCACCCGGCCCGGCCGCGGCCGGGCCGCCGCGCGAACGGCACCTGCTCGCCCGGGACTTCGCCGACCTGCTGGTGGAGATCCGCGCGCTGGAGGGCTTCCACGCCTTCGCGCTGCCGCCCGCCCCGGCCGAGCTCCGCGCCCAGGCGGCCCACGGCCCCGTCGTGGTGTTCAACACCAGCGCGTACCGCAGCGACGCGCTGCTGGTCACCGAGGGCGGCGTCCGGGCCCTGCGCCTGCCGGACCTGGCCCTGCAGGCGCTGCTCGAACGGCTCGACGTCTTCCTGCGGGCGCGGCAGGGCACGTCGAGCCCGGACCTGGCGGAGCGGGTCGCGGCCGAGGCCGCCATGGTGGAGGTCCTGCGGTGGCTGTGGGACGCGGCCGTGGGCCCGGTGCTGCGGGCGCTGGGGTTCCACGGGCAGCCCGGCGACGGCGCGGACTGGCCCCGGGTGTGGTGGGTGCCGGGCGGCCTGCTGGGGCTGCTCCCGCTGCACGCCGCGGGGCACCACGACGACCCGCGCGACCGGCCGGACCGGCGCACGGCGATGGACCGGGTCGTCTCCTCCCACACCCCGACGGTCCGCGCGCTGCGGCACGCCCGCGAACGCGCCCGGTCCGCCGCGGGGGCGGGATCGACCGGGCCGGCCCGGAGCCTGGTGGTGGCGATGCCGACCACGCCCGGGCTGCCCGGCGACGGGTGGTTGGAGCACGTCGGGGAGGAGGTGGCGGCCCTGCTCGACCGGCTGCCCTCCCCGATGCTGTTGCGGGAGCCGGACCCCGGGGAGGGTCCGGCCGGCCCGGGGGCGCCGGTGCCGACGAAGGCCGCCGTCCTGGGGCGGCTGCCGGAGTGCGCGATCGCGCACTTCTGCTGCCACGGTTCGAGCGACCCCGCCGACCCCTCCCGCAGCCTGCTCCTGCTGCACGACCACGCGGACGACCCGCTGACCGTCGCGGGCCTGGCCGCCGTCGAGTTGGGACGGGCCCGGCTGGCCTACCTCTCGGCCTGCCGGACGGCGGCCGTCGACACCGCCGAGCTGCTCGACGAGGCCATCCACCTCACCTCGGCCTTCCAGCTCGCCGGGTTCCCGCACGTGATCGGCACGCTGTGGGAGATCGACGACGAACTCTCGGTCACGGTGGCCGAGTTGTTCTACGAGGAGCTGGGGCGCGGGGCCGGGGGCCTGGACCCGGACCGCTCGGCGCAGGCCCTGCACCGGGCCGTCCGGCTGGTCCGCGACGGCTACGGCCTGCCCGCCCCGATGGACCTGGGCGGATCGCCGTCGCTCTGGGCCGCGTACCTGCACGCGGGCGCCTGACGCCCCCGGGCGGGGCCGTGGTGGGATGGGGGCCGGAGACCGGCCGGGCGGAGGGAGGAACGGGGATGACGGAGGGCGGGAGCGCCACCGGGGCGGAAGCCGTGCGGGTGGACGAGGCGCGGGCGCGCGGGCTGGTGCTGGGGGCCGCGCTGGGCGACGCCGCCGGGGTGGTGCGGGGGCGGTGGCCGGAGCAGGGGGTGCTGCGGGTCGGCGTGGCGACGCAGTTGGGGGCGTTCACCGTCGAGGGGTTCCTCCGGGCGATGGTGCGGTGGCACCACCGGGGCATCTGCCATCCGCCGTCCGTGGTGCGGGCCGCGTACGGGCGGTGGGGCGTGCTGCAGGGCGTGCTGCCCGGTCCGGCGGGCGGGCGGCTGGACGGGTGGCTGGCCCAGGTGCCGGAGCTGCGCGAGCGGCGCGGTTCGGCACCGGCCACCGTGGCCGCGCTGGTCACCCGGTCGTTCGACGGGGCCGCCGGCCGGAGCCGCGGGGCGCACGCGCTGACCCGGGCGCTGGCGCTGGCCGTGCCGCGGGCGCTGGGGCGCGGCGACGGCTACGCCACGACGGTCCGGGAGATCGCCGCGCTCACCCACGGCGCGCCGGACGCGCAGGAGGCCGCCCTCCAGGGGACCGCGCTGCTGGCGCACTGCCTGACCGGCGCGGACCCGCTGCCGCACCTGCCCGCCGCGCTGGCCGCCCTGCCGGTGCCGCCCGACGCCCTCGACGTGCTGCTGGCGGGCGCCGCGGACGGCCCGGACCCGGGCGTGCTGGCCCGGCTCGCGCCCGACGCGACCGCCGTGTCCGCGCTGCTCGGCGGCCTGTACGTGCACACCCGCTTCCCCCGCCGGACGGACGTCGAGTCCGCGCTGCGCTTCGCCGCGACCGCCGCGCCCGACCCGTGCTCGGTCGCGGCCACCGCGGGCGCGTTCCTCGGGGCCGCGCACGGCGTCGACGCGCTGCCGGTCGCCCGGCTCGCTCGGCTCGAACTGGCCTGGGCCCTGGACGTCCTGGCCCGCGACCTGCTCCGCGAGGTGAGCGGCCCCTCCCCCGGCGGCGGCGCGTACACCGAGGCCACCGACCCGTACTGGACGCTGCGCTACCCCGGCGGCTGAGCGGCGGGAGGCTGGCGGCGGGGCGGAGCGGGAGGGGGCGGGGGCTGGCGGCGGGAGGGGCGGCGCGGGAGGTTACGTACTCCGTTCGGGCGAAACGTTCAGGTCACGGGGTCTCCCCCGGGAAAGCGAAATCCCGCCTCCAGGCGGCGCAGGTCGGTGGCGGCGGCGGGTGGGCGGCGGGGTGGCGTCGCCTTGCATGGCGGCATGTCAACTCTTCGACACGGGCGTCCCCGCACGCTCCGGTCCGACTCGCTGCTGCCCTGGGTGCGGCAGACCTGTGCCCCCCGGCGGCGGCCCGCCGTCTCGTCCGCGGCCTGGCGGTCGCTGTTCGCGGTGACCGCGCCGGCCGGTCTCGGTCTGCTGGCCGGGCGGCCCGCCGAGGGGGTGATGGTGGCACTGGGGGCGCTCTCGGCGGTGCTGACCGACGTGGCGGCCGCCTACCGGCACCGGGCGATCACCATGCTGCTGCCGCAACTGCTGGGCGTGGGCGGGGCGTTCGCGACCCTGGCGGCCGAGGGCACGGCGTTCGCGCCGTACCTGCTGCCCGCGCTGGGGGTGCTCGCGGGGACCCTGGCCTGCGTCAGCCTGGAGGGCTCGCTCGGCGCGATGATCCTGCTGATGGACGCCCAGGTGGCGCTGGACCTGCCGCTGCCCGGCCCGCTCTGGTGGCCGCCCGCGCTGCTGCTGCTGGGCGGCCTGTCGGTGGTGGCGCTGGCGCTGGCCGGACGCCCGTTCTTCCGCGGCCGGGCCGAACGCGCCCTGCTGGCGCAGTGCCTGACGGGCTGCGCGGCCGTGCTGGAGCCGGATGCGGCGGGCCCCGCCGGGACGGCGCGGCGGCGCGAGCTGCACGACGCGCTGGAACGGGCCCGGCACACCGGCGCGGTCGGCGGCAGCCCGCTGCTGGCCCGCCACCTGCCCGGGCTGCTGGAACTCGCCGAGACGGCCTCCTCGGCCGGGGCCCGCGGGCTGAGCTGCGACGCGGCACTGCGCGAGCGGCTGCGCGCCGAGGCGGAGCGGATCGCGGCGGGACGGCTCGTGGCGGAACGGCCGGGCGCCGGGGCGGACGCGGCGTGGCCGGTGGCGGGCGGGCCGCTGGACGCGCGGTTGGCGCGGGCCGCGCGGGCGGCGGTGCGGGGCGGGGACGCGCCGGGCGCTGCGGGCGTGCCGGCCGTACCGGTCGCGCCGGGCGACTGGCGGGACGGGCGGCGGCGGGCGGTGGCCCGGGCGGTGCTGACGGACCCGAGGTCCTGGCTGGGCGGCCTGCGGGTGGGCCTGGCGCTGCTGCTGGCGGGCGCGGCGGCCGGGTGCGTCGGCCTGCCGCACCCGTACTGGGCGGTGCTGAACGTGACCTTCGTGTGCCGTCCGGACATCGGGCCGGTCGCCGGCCGTGCGCTGGAACGGTTCTGCGGCACCGCGCTGGGCCTGCTGGGCAGCGGGCTGGTGCTGGCCTGCGCCGGTCCCGACTGGGCGCTGCTCGCCGTCCTGGCGCTGGCGGCCGGACTCGTCCCGGCGCTGTCCGGCACCGGCTACCTGTACCAGGCGGCGGCGCTGGCCACCGTGGTGCTGATGGTCACCCAGCTCGCGGGCGACCCCGGCCTGCCGCTGCTGCTGCCCAACCTGGCGTGCTGCGCGATCGGCTGCCTGGCCTCGGTGCTGGCCTGCGAACTGCTCAGCCCGCGCCGTCGGCAGCAGGTGGTGGCCCGCCGGCTGGCCGTCGCCGTCGAGCAGACCACCCTCGCGCTGACCCCGCACCGCCCCCGTACCGTGCTCGCGCCGCACCTCCAACTCGCCAAGGCCCGAGCCGAGTTCGAGCGCGTCCGGCGCGAGCCGCCGTGGCGGCAGGGCTCCACCGCCCGGTGGGCCGCGCTGATCGAGGAGGTCGAACGGACGGTCGAGGCCGCCCTCACCCCCGCGCCCGCCCCCGCCGACCACCACCACTTCGACACCACCCGCCACCACCTGCACCGCCTCGCCGACCGGCTGCACCGGCTCGACGACCGGCTCCCGGTGCCCGACGACGGGCTCCCGGTGCCAGACGGCCGGCTCCCGGTGCCAGACGGCCGGCTCCCGGTGCCCGACGGCCGTGTCCCGGTGCCCGACGGCCGTGTCCCGGCCCCGGCCGAACCGCGGATCGAGCGCGGCCCGCGGGTCGCCTGGTGACCCGCGCCGCTTCCGGGGGTCGGGTGCGGCGTGCCGGGGCCGTGGCGGCGGCCCCGCGCGTGGCGCCGCGGCTACCGCTCGGCGCCGGCCGTGCCCCGGGCCTCCAGGATCGGTCGCAGCGCCCGGGTCGCGTAGAAACTGCGCGACTTGACCGTCCCGGCCGGGATGCCCAGGACGGCGGCGGCCTCCGTCACCGAACGGCCCCGCATGTGCAGTTCGACCAGCACCTCCCGGTGGTGCGGCGGCAGTTCGGCCAGTGCCACCGCCATGTCGCGGGCGTCGAGGAGCTCGTCGTACGGGTCGTGCGTCCCGGCGTGCTCCTCCGGTGCCTCGTCGAACACCTCCCGGGCGCGGGCCGACTGCATCCGGTAGTGGTCGATGGCGATCCGCCGCGCCACGGTGAACAGCCACGGCCTGCTGTGCTCCGGCCCGCGCCGGATCGCCGACGGGTTCTGCCAGGCCCGCAGCAGGGTCTCCTGGACGATGTCCTCGGCCTTGCCCCGGTCGCCGCTGGTCACCCGGAGCATCGCCCGCAGCAGGTAGCCGCCGTGCAGCCGGTACAGCTCCGCCAGGGTCGCCTGGTCGAGGGTGGCCCGCTCGGCGGCGGGCGGTTCCACTGTCGTCGGTTCGGCCGTCGTCGGTTCGGCCGTCGTCGGCTCGGTTGTCCTCGGCTCCGTCGTCGTCGGTCCGGCGGGTGGGTGGGTGTGCTCGGTTCGTGCGGCAGCGTCGATGGCCACGGCGGTTGAGTCCTTCACAACAATCGTCGGCTTTGGGCAAGCCGCCCCCGCTTGGCCCGCCACCACTTGCCGAGCATGTTGCCGGGCGCCGCCAACGCCGCACGAACGTTCCGCCAACGCCCTGGCAGCGTACGGCTGTCAGGCGTCCGCGCGGCGGCGGGCGGCCCGGCGGGCGGCGGTGGTGAGGGCGACCGCGGCGGCCAGGGCGGCGCTGGTCGCGGCGACGGCGGTGGCCCGGGTGGTGGCGGTGCGGTCGGGAGCGGGCGGGACGGTGACCGGCGCGGGGCCGGGCGGGGTGCCGGTGGGCGGGGTGGTGGCGGCCGTCGCGGCCACCGGGTCGACGGTGCCCCAGCCGAGGCCCGGGTCCGGCAGCGTGCCGCCGGGGCGGTACGCGGTGGACTCCAGCCGGGCCGCGAGCCGGCCGGCCGTCAGGCCGGGTTCGCGGGAGAGCACCAGGGCCGCGGTGCCGCCGACCAGCGCGGCCGCGCCGCTGGGGCCGGCGGAGGTGACGTGGCCGCCGCCGGGGCCCGCGGCCAGCAGTCCTTCGCCGGGGGCGGCCAGGTCGACCCGGGCGGGGGCCGGGCCGCTCGCGGTGCCGGTCGCGGTGGGGGCGCCGCCGGGACCGACCGCGGCCACCGCGAGGACGCCCGGGTAGCCGGCCGGGTAGACCGGGTCCCGGCCCGGCTGCCCGTCGGGGCCGGCCGGGGCGACCAGCAGGACGTCGTGGGCGGCGGCGTACCCGACGGCGTCGGTGAGCGCCTGGCTCGGCGCGGGGACGGGCACCCCGACCACGGCGATCCGGGCGCCGCCGTCCACCGCGGCCCGGATGCCCTGGGCGAGCAGGTCGGGGGTGGTGGTCCCGGCGTCGTCGGTGACGGCGACGGCCAGCACGGTCGCCTCCGGTGCGATCCCGACCGGCCCGGAGGCGCCGGCCCGGCCGGCCTCGGGGCGGGCGGCGACCAGCGCGGCGAGGAAGGTGCCGTGACCCACGCAGTCCCGTCCGGAGCCGCCCTGCCCGTACATCCGGGGCCCGAGCCGGAGCCGCCCGGCCAGCGCGCCGCCCTCGGCGCCCGCCGCCGCGTCCACCCCGGAGCCGAGCACGGCCACCGTGACCCCGGCGCCGCGCCCGCGGGTCCAGGCCTCCTCGGGCCGCAGGTACACCCGTTCCCAGGGCGTCCGGTCGGCGGGCCTGCCGGAGCGCGGCAGGCAGCCGCTCTGCTGGACGTCGGGGCGCAGCTGGGTGACGGCGGGCGGGTCGGACGCGGTCGGTGACGCGCCGTCGGCCGCCGCGCGGCCGGCCGCCGGGCCGAGCACGCCCAGTGCGGCGCCCAGCACGGCGCCCAGCACGGCGGCGAGGGCGGCGGCGCGGGCGCCGGTGGTCCGGTTCACCCGGTGCTCCCCGCCGCGATGTCCTCCGGGAGCAGCAGGCTCAGCTCGGAGAGGTCGGCGACGTCGAGGCGGCCGAGGCGGCGGGCCTGGCGGGTGAGCATCGTTTCGAGGGTCTGGCGGGCGTAGCGGCCGTTGCCGAAGGCGCGGTCGCGGGGGACGGTGGCGAAGTGCCGGGCGAGGGCGGCGAGGGTCTGCGGGGCACAGGTGTAGCCGGCGGTCTCGGCGTGGCGGCCGACGATGGTGACGAGTTCGTCGTCGGTGTAGTGGCCGAACTCGATCTGCCGGGTGAAGCGGGAGGCCAGGCCGGGGTTGGAGGCGAGGAAGTGCCGCATCTCGTCCTCGTAGCCGGCGGCGATGACCACCACCTCGTCGCGGTGGTCCTCCATGAGTTTCATCAGGGTGTCGACGGCCTCCTGGCCGAAGTCGGCGCCGCTGCCGTGCCGGGGCGTCAGGGTGTAGGCCTCGTCGATGAAGAGGACGCCGCCGCGGGCCCGGTCGAAGGCCTCCTTGGTGAGCTGGGCGGTGTGGCCGATGTAGCGGCCGACCAGGTCGGCGCGGGCGGTCTCGACGAGCTGGCCGCCGGGGAGGACGCCGAGTTCGGCGAGCAGCCGGCCGTAGAGGCGGGCGACGGTGGTCTTGCCGGTGCCGGGCGGGCCGGCGAAGACCAGGTGGTGGCTGATCCGGGCGGTGGGCAGGCCGGCCTCCTCGCGGCGGCGGGTCTGCCGGAGCAGGTCGACCAGGTCGGCGACCTGCTCCTTGGCGGCGGGCAGGCCGACCATGGCGCGCAGTTCGGCGAGCGGTTCGGTGCCGTCGCCCCGGCCGGCGGGCGGGGTGTCGGCGGGGGCGACGTCCTCGGCGAGGAGCTGGGCGAGGTCCCGGTCGGAGACCTCGGGGCCGGTGGCGAGCCGGGTGGCCTGCCGGTCGACCATCTCCTCGAAGACCTTGCGGGCGGCCCGGCCGTTGCCGAAGTCCTCGCCCCTGGGCAGTCGTTCGAACAGGGTGCGGAGGGCTTCGGCGGTGCCGTCGGCGAGTTCGTAGCCGTGGCCGGCGGCGGTGCGTCCGACGATGGTGACGAGTTCGTCGACCGAGTAGTTGGCGAACTCGACGGTGCGGCTGAACCGGGAGGCCAGGCCGGGGTTGGTGGCGAGGAAGTCGGTCATCTCGGCGGAGTAGCCGGCCACGATGACCACGACGTCCTCGCGGTGGTCCTCCATCAGTTTGACCAGGGTGTCGACCGCCTCCCGGCCGAAGTCGGGGCCGTTGCCGCCGCCGCCGGTGGAGAGGGTGTAGGCCTCGTCGACGAAGAGGACGCCGCCGAGCGCGGAGCGGAACACCTCGGTGGTCTTGAGCGCGGTGCCGCCGATGACCGCGGCCACCAGGTCGGCCCGGGTGACCTCGACCAGGTGGCCCTCGCGCAGCACGCCGAGCTCGGCCAGGATGCTGCCGTACAGCCGGGCGACGGTGGTCTTGCCGGTGCCGGGCGGGCCCGCGAAGACCAGGTGGCGGCTCATCGGCAGGGCGGGCATGCCGGCCAGTTCGCGGCGCCGGGCCAGTTTGTTGAGGTTGACCAGGGTGGCGACCTGCTCCTTGACGCCGGCCAGGCCGACCAGTGACTCCAGCACCTCCAGCGGTCCGGCCGGGGCGGTCGGCGGCCCGGGCTGCTCCGGCTCCCGGGCGGGGGCGGCGGCGGGGGCGGCCGGATCGGCGGGGGCGGTCGGAGCGGGGGCCGGGCTCGCGGTGGCGGTGCCGTGGGCGTCCGGCCGGCCGTTCTCCTCGCTGGTCAGCTCCTCGACCGCGAGCCGCTCGCTGGGCACCACCTGCCGCAGGCCGGAGCCGCGGTTGCGGGAGAGCGTGCAGTCGGTGAGCCGGACGGGCCCGTCGGAGTCGGTGCGGACGCCGTCGCCCGCGTTCTCCTCGGCCGTGAGCCGGACCAGCACGGCCCGCGCCCCGGCGCCCAGCCGCACGCCGTGGCGGCGGTTGCCGGTGCAGCGCAGCCGGGTGCCGTTCAGCTCGGCGCCGTCCTCGGCGGTGACGCCGTCCTCGGCCGAGCCGGACACCTCGCAGTCGCGCAGCGTCGCGGTGCCGACCCGGCCGACCAGCACGCCGGAGCCGCCGGAGCCGCGCACCGAGGTCTCGCCGATCCGGGTGTCGGCACCGTCGGCGATCCGGATCCCGGACCGGCCCGCGTCCAGCACCTCGCCCTTCTCCAACTGCCCGCGCCCGTCCCGCAGCGCGGCCACCCCGTCCGCGCCGGCCCGGTGGACGGCGGTGCGGCGCAGCCGCGGGTTGGCGCCGTCGGTGATCAGCACGCCGGTGCCGGTGACGTCGCGGACCTCCAGCCGGTCGACGTCGGCGGCGCTGTCGCCGGTCAGCTCCACCCCGTCCGCGCCGCACTCGCGCACCACGGTGCGGTGCAGCACCGGGCCGGACGAGTCGCCGACCCAGATGCCGGTGCCGTGCGCGCCCGCGACCTCGCAGTCCTCGAAGGTGCCGCGGGAACGGGCGGTGACGTGGATGCCGTGGCCCGCCGTGCGCAGCGCCCGGCAGCCGCGCAGCCGCGGGTCGGTGCCGCCGGCCAGCGCGAAGCCGTGGCCCGAGGTGGCGGTGACGGTGCACTCCTCCAACACGACCTGCTCGGTGGAGCTGATGTACACGCCGATGGTGGCGTCCCGGACGGTGGTGCGCAGCAGGCGGGTGGTGCTGCGCTCCTCCAGGGCGACGCCGGGCTTCTCGGTCACCGAGATGTCGCAGCCCTCGAAGGTGCCCCGGGCCTGGCCGTTGGCGCACACGCCGTTGCCCCGGGCGTCGCGCAGCACGCAGTTGCGCACCAGCGGGTCGGCGTGGTCGCCGATCACCACGGCCGAGCTGCCGAGGTGCTCGATCACGCAGTCCTCGATCACGCTGCCGCCGGTGGAGGTCTCCACGACGCCCGCGCCCGCCGGGTTGGTGACCCGGCAGCCGCGCATCGCCAGCGAGCCCTCGCCGCGGGTGAGCAGCGCCGTCCAGGAGCTGCCGACGATCTCGCAGTCCTGCATCGCGGCCTGCCCGCGCGGCACGTCGACGGTGGGCAGCTCCTCGTCCTGGCCCTGCAGGACCAGCCCGGTCAGCTGCACGGCCTCCGCCGTCACCTGGACCACGCAGCCGCGCCGGGCGGTGATCCGGACGCTGCCGCGGGCCTCGGCGGCGGTGATGGTGACCAGTTTGCCGATCACCAGGTTCTCCTCGTACCGGCCCGGGCGCACCGAGATCACCGCCCCGCTGCGGGCCGCGGCCAGCGCCTCGCCGATGGTGCGGTACCGGCCGTCCCGCTGCTCCGGACAGACCGTCAGCACGTGGCGCGACATGGGCTTGGGCTTCCTCTCCCCGGTGGTTCCCGGTGGCTCTCGCGGTCAGGCTGTGCAGGCGGTGCGGGCGGTCAGGCGGTGCGGGTGGTCAGGCGGTGCAGTCGGCGCGCACCGCCGAGGCCGCGTGGTGGGCCTTGTCGAGGGCGGCGCTGCCGTAGTCGATGCCGCGGTCGTGCAGCATCACGGCGAGCTTCCCGGCGGTCACCGGGAAGGTGCCGGCGTTGACCCACTTGCCGCGGTTGGCGGTCTGGTCGATGGTGAAGGCGCCGATGGTGCCCTCGCCGGTGCTGAAGTAGCGCTGCACCGTGTAGTACGAGGGCTTGCCGCCGACCACCTTCGGGTCGCCGCTGTTCGGGACGAACACCGAGAGCTTGCAGGTGCCGCTGGTGATCGGCGCGGTGTTGAACGCCCACAGCACCGAGCCGCTCGCGTCCTTGCCGCTCGCGCCGGACATCGGGACCGACACGTACGAGCCGTTGCAGCCCGAACCCGCGTACCCGTCGGCGGAGTTGGTGGTCCAGCCGGTGGTGCCCTCGGCCCAGCGGCCGTTCTGGTCGATGCCGGTGGCGCAGCCGAGGCCGGCGACGGCGCTGAAGGACGGCGCGGCGGGCGCGGAGGTCTTCGCCGGGGCCGGCGGGGGGACGACGGGGGCCACGCCGCCGGTGCCGGTGCCGCCGGTGCTCCCCCCACCGGTGCTGCCGCCGCCGGTGCCTCCCCCGCCGGTGCTGCCGCCGCTGCCGGTGCTGCCGCCGCCCGTGGCGCCGCCGGTGCCCGGCTTGGTGGCCGGGGCGGTGGCGCCGCCGTTCGGGGTGCCGGACGCGCCGGTGGGCGTGCCGCCGTCGGCACCCGGCGACGGGCTGGACGAGTCGCGCGGCAGCGGCGAGGCGCCGTCGACCGGGACCGCGACGGCGGTCGGGTCGTTCGGCCCCGGGGTCGGGATCAGGTCGCCCAACTCGGGCCCGCCGAGCGGGCTCGGCTCCGCCCGGCCGACCTCGGCGGCGCCCTGGTGGTCGCCGCCGGAGAGCGCGAACGGCAGGCCGAGCAGCAGCGCGCCCGCCAGCACCGCGGCGATCACCACCGGCTTGCGCACCCGGCTCCGGCGCTCCGGGCCCTCTTCCCCGCCGTCCTCGTCGTACCCGTTGTCGTCGTACCCGCCGTCGCCGGGCCCGGCGGCCGGCGGTGGCGCCGTCCCCGGCTCGGCCTCGGGCTCGGGCTCGGGCTCGGGGGACAGGAAGGGGAAGACCCGGGGCGAGGTGCGCGGCGGGCGGGGCGCGCGGCGGCCGTCGGCGGCGGCGGGCTCGGTCCGGCCGTACTCGGGCACGGCGGGCGCGGCGGCGGCGGGCTGGGCTTCCGACTGCGGCTGCGGCTGCGACTCCGGCTGCGGCTCCGGCCGTGCTTTGGTCGGGGCGGTGGCCTGGCGCTTGCGGTTGGGGTCGGGCAGCACCCGGCCGTACGTCGGCCCGGGCGTGCCGGCGCCGGCGTCCGCGTCCTCGATCTCCCAGGCGACCGGCGGCAGTTGGATGCCGCCAGCGGTGCCCTGCGGGCCGTTCCCGTCCGTGCTCGTACCCACCAAAAGCTCCTCGGCTGCCTAGCGGTCCGGTCTGCGGGGGCGTCCGGCGCCACCGGCCCGTACGCGCTCCCACCCCGGAGGTACGGCCCGGCCCGGCCCGGCGGTTCACCCGTTCACGGGTTGAGCGCCCAGAGGATGTCCTCCTCCGAGCGCCAGCCGTTGTCGGCGGCGGCGCGGAGGTCGTCCAGGGTGGGGGTGCCCGCGCCGTCGTCGCGTCGGCCGAGCCAGCGCTCCATCCGCTTGAACAGCTCCTGGAGGTCGACGCCGGTGGGTTCGGTCCGTCGCGCCGGCGGCAGCAGTTCCCGGACCAGGTCGGTCACCTGCCGGTGGTCGGCGCCGGCGAGTTCGGCCAGCAGGTGGGCCGTGCGGAGGTGGGTGCGGCCCTCCTCGGTGTGGACGGTGAAGCCGGGGCCGAAGGCCGCGTGTCCGATCCGGACGAGGCCGGCCAGCCGGCTGCGGCGGTCGGCGTCGAGCGGGAGCAGGCGGCCGTCCTCGTCCCGCTCGGGGTGCAGCAGTTCCCGGGCGTCCTGGAGCAGCTGCGGGTCTCCGTTGAATCTCAGGTCGCCCTCGGGAACGGTTTCACTGAAAGCAAGGAAAGTGTCGCTCGGCACCTTGCTTTCCCTGGTGTCCGCGAAGGGGATGTCGACGGTGAACGGCACCACGCCGCTCTCCCTCCCCAGCTCCCGCCCGCCCTGGAAGGCGGTCGCCTCGACCCTGGCGTACCCGCTGTAACGGGCCATCTCGGTCGGGTACTTGCCGTTGGAGACGGTCTGCCCGGCGCCGCCCTGGCCGCCGCCCTCGCGGACCGTCCGCTGCGCGCCGAGCACGAGCGCCGGGGTGTGCGAGAAGTCGCCGGAGAACCCGAGGCCGACCCGCGCCTGGCCGCCGGTGCTGCCGGCGGACAGCTCGGTGACGGTGGCGCCGGACGCGAAGCCGTTGGCCGGGCTGAGCTCGACCTTGGCGTCCTTGCCCTGGTAGTCCAACTCCAGGATCTTCACCCCGAGTTCGATGCTCCTCCCACCGCCGAGCGGCCATCTCCCCGGCTGGGTGGCGGAGGCCGGGTCGGTGCCCCCGGTGGCGCCGGAGAACAGCGCGGAGAGGTAGCTGTGCGTGGTGACGTTCCGGGCGACGTCGGAGCCGCCGCCGAAGTGCTTCGCCTCCAACTCCCGCACCATGTCCTGCACTCCGCCGACGTCGCCGAGCCAGCGCAGCACGTCGGTGTCGCCCAGCCCGCGCTCCCAGACCCGCGCCGGCGGCACCCGGACGGCCTGCTCCCCGTCCGGTGCGAGCGGCAGCGTCCGCGCCGCCTTCGCGCCGGACGCGACCGGCTTCACCACCGGCCCGGTCTCGCCCGTCTCGACGAGGGTCTCGAACCCGACCCGGGCCGTGCTCCGCAGCACCACCTTCGGGCCGAACAGCGGCTTCCAGGTGATCGTGAACTGCAGCTCCGCCTCGCCCCGGTAGGCGCTGCCCGGCACCTTGGCCTTGGTCGCCGACCCGGCCGCCACCGACCGGGTCAGCGCCTCGATCCGGTCCTGGCCCCGTCCGTGGGTGCCGGTCACCCCGATCGTGACCGGCACCGCGGCCGGGACGGTGCCCGCCACCCCGACGCTGGTGCTGTGCCCGCGGCCCGCGCCGGAGTGGGTCTCCGAGCCGGAGTCGACGAAGCCGTGCTGCACGTCGGTGCCCGCGTTGAACTCGGTGGTCCCCGCGGCTCCCAGGTGCTCCATCCGCCCGAGCAGCACCGTCTCCGTCTCGACGGTGACCCGTCCGGAGCGCAGCGGGAACCGGTCGCCCGCCAGCATCCCCTTCAGCCTGGCCTGCAACCGGTCCGGCGTGAGCTCCGCGACGAGCGCCTCGCGCGCCCGCGCCCAGTCGCCGCTGCCGAACAGCCCCTTCGCCGCCCGCCCGACCGCGACCGCCGCGGCCACCGCCGACTTCCGGCCCTCCGCCGTCCCGCCCTGCTGTTCCCGCGCCGCCGCCTTCCAGCGCCGTGGCCCGTCCTCCAGCTGGTCGACCAGCGACTCCCCCAGCGTCCGCCGGGGTCCCCCGGCGGGTTCGGTCACGGAGTGGATGTCGGTGACGATCGCCGAGGAGTCCAGGCGGTGCCGTTCCAGGGACTCCGCCGCCTTCTTCGCGGCCGCCTCGGCAGCCGCCTCCTCCGCGGCGGCCTTCCTCACGGCGGCCTGCTCCGCGGTCTCCCCCGGCCTGGCCTTCGGCACGTCCTGCGCGAGGGTGTCCCGCAGCGGGACCGCCACCCGGGCCCTGGCCTGCGCCGAATCCGTGACCGGAGGTCCGTCCGCCCGCCCCAGCCGGGTGAACCTGACCTCGACGTCGTACACCGCGTCGAGGTCGAACACCACGGCCTCCTCGACGTGCTTGCCCCGGTTGGCCACCGACCCGACGACGTCCACCGCCTCGCCGTGCGTCCGGTCCCTCCGCCGGACGTGCCCCAGGTTCAGCTCCGCCGCCAGCGCCTTGACCTTGCCCTGGACCCCGCCCGTGCCCCGGACCACCCGGTCCCGCACGTACCCCTGCCCGTGGGACGTCCGGCTGCCGGACTCGAACTCGTACGCCTTCACCCGGCCCGGCGGCACCGGCTCCCCGGCCTTCCCGTGCGCGACCGGCTCCCGCACCTTCGCGGTGAGGGTGATCTCCGCGCTCCACAGCCGCCCGCCGAGGGTCTCGGTGAGCTTCGCCCCCCGGCTGAGCCGGGACAGCTGCCCCTTCAGCACCAGGTGCGTGAAGGCCCGGTCGATCCGCCGCTCGTGCTCCGCCGTCAGCGTGTGCCTCGCCTCGACGATCGCCTTCACCTTGGCACGGACCTCGGCGGTGCTGCCCAGGCTGTGCACCACGTAGGACGCGTTCAGCTCGTTGCGCTCCCGCACGCGGGGCGGCAGGGCGGGGACGGGCGGCTCGCCCTCCCGCCTCCTGCTCCCGTCCGCGTCCGCGTTCCCGTTCCCGTTTGCGTTCCCGTTCGCCTCCGGCTTCCTGCTCGCGCCCTCCTCGTCCGGTTCGGGGCGGTTGAAGTCCCTCTGTCCCCTGGGGAGTTCGCGCTCGACGGTGCTGTTGCGGTCCAGGCCGATCTCGATCCGGACCGTCTCCTCGGCCGACGTCGTCCGGCCCTTCGCCCTGACCTCGACGTTCACCGTCAGCTCGGCGCCGTAGAGGACCTGCGGCAGCTTGTACTTGCCGTTGGCGACGACGCGTTCGTTGCCGCGGTCGCGCCAGCCGGCGCGGTTGCGCTCCTGGCCGCTGCCGACCACCGCCGCCTCCAGGCCGATGCCGGCCGCACCGACCTTGGCCTTCCCGCCGCCCAGGGCGTGCCCGGTGTCGGTGCGGGAGAACAGGCCGCGGACCTCGCTGAGGGCGTTGGTCTCGTTCACGGGGTTGAGCTCGGCCTGCTCGTCGGCCCGGCGGTGGGTCAGCCTGTCGAGCCGCGCGGTGAAGGCGACGACGATGCCGTCCTTGCCGCCCAGCCTGACCTCCAGCCGCTCGCCCCTGGTCATCGCGGTCATGTGGGCGGCGAGTTGCGGCAGGTTGACCGCCCCCAGCGCCTCGGCCCGGATCCCCGCCCAGTCCTTCCCGAAGTGCTTCCGGCCGTTCTCGTCCAGCACCTCGCGCAGGGCGGCCGTGCCCTCCAGGTCCCGCACCACGACCGTGTCGTCCAGGCCGTTCGCCCAGATGTCGTCCACCGGGCCGGGGAGCCGGTGGGTCGGCGCCTCCTCGACGCCCCCGGCCTCCGTCACGGTCTCCGGCTTCGGGAGGAGGGGCCGCTCCTCGGTGTCCCGGCGGTCGACCAGCAACCGGACGTCCGCCTCGCCGGCCGCCTTCCCGGGCTTGCCGTTGAAGGCCATCGTGAACTCGACGGTGCCGTCGTACAGGACGCCGGGCACCTTCGCCTTGCTGGTCAGCTGGGACGTCAGGCCGCTGCCCTCGATCACGACGCCCTCCCGGCCATGCCGCTGGTTGGCCCCGCCGTTGACCACCCCGTTGCCCAGGACCGGTCCGGTGGTGGGGAACAGCGGGAACTGCCCGGCGTGCCCCCGGCTGCGCTGGCTGCCGCTCGCCTGCTGCACGACGGTGCCGATGTTGAACTCGGTCGCCTCCGTCACGCCGGCCACCCGCAGGTCCCTGACCTTCGCGGTGATGTCCACCCAGGCGAGGGGCGCGCCGTCCGCGTCGGTCAGCAGCACGGTGATCGGCTCACCCGCCGTGGCGCTCTTCAACTCGTGGTGCAGCCGGGCGAAATCGACCTCGGCGAGGATCTTCGCCCGCAGCTCGGGCCAGTTCTCCCGCACCTCCGCCGCCGCCTCGGCCTGCACCTGGTCCAGCAGCAGCTCCACCGGCGTCCTCCGCGTGGCGTCCGGCTGTTCGGCGTGCGGCTGTTCGGCGTCCGACTGCCGGGCGCGCGGGGTCAACTCCAGGACGATCTCCTGCCCGCCGATCCGGCCGTCCTCGCCCAGCCGGGGCGGGGGCACCAACTCCACGCCCTCCGGCGCCGGCCGGTGCCTCGGCACGGCGACGGCCAGGCCGACGCTCACCGGCTCGGTCGTCCCCGAGCCCGACCGCACCGGGGCGCCCTTGTAGCGCAGACCACCGAAGTCCAGTTCGAGGGCCATCGTGGAGTCGTACACGACCGCGTCGACCGAGGTCTTCGAACGCGCCACCACACCACTGACCTCGGCGTACGTCTCGCCCTGGCCGCGATCGTGGAAGTAGCCGACCAGCTCCGCCAGTTCGATGCTGTCGTTGGTGTGCCGGACCTGGCCGCCGACGCCGAACTGCCACTGCCTCTCGCCGCGTCCGCCGACCACGACGGACCGGTCCGCCCCGTTCTCGAACTCGATCTTCGTGCGCCCCGTCCGCCGCTCCGCCCGGTCGAGCGTGCCGCGCAGCACCACCTCCCCGCTCCACCCCCTCCCCCGGAACGGCGCCCGCCACGTCTCCCCCCGGGACACCGCCGCCAGGATCGGCCGCAGCACGGCCGCCCCGAAATACGCCTCCGCGAAGGCCCGCACCGCCGCCCGGTCACCGTCCGCCGTCGCCGACAGCACCTCGATGACCTTCTGCCGCACGGCCGCCTCGTTCTCGGTCAGCGCGAGCACCAGGTCCCCGCCCTCGATCACCGTCTTCGGCGGACGCCGCGCATCCTCCGCCTCCTCGCGCTCACGGCGCTGCTGCGCCTCCTCCGCGAGCCTGCGCTTCGCCTCTTCTTCCTCGCGCTCGCGCCGCTGCCGCTCCTCCTCCGCGAGCCTGCGCTTCGCCTCGTCCTCCTCGCGCTCGCGCCGCTGCCGCTCCTCCTCCACGAGCCTGCGCTTCGCCTCGTCCTCCTCCCGCTCGCGCCGCTGCCGCTCCTCCGCACGCTGCAACCGCGCGTCCTCGTCTGCCGCCCGCTCCGCACGCAGCTTCTCCGCAGCCGCCTGCTGCTTCGCCCTCGCGTCCTCCTCCTGCTGCGCACGCTGAACCTGCTCGGCCTCCTCCCTCGCCTTCGCACGCTGCAACCGTGCGACCTCCTGCTCCGCCCGCTCCGCGCGCAGCTTCTCCACCTCGGTCTGCTGCCTCACCTCCGCCGGCTTCTCCTGCTGCTCCTCCCTCGCCTTCGCCTCCTCCGCCGCCGCCTTGGCGGCTTCCTCCTCAGCCTTCGCCCTCGC
Source organism: Kitasatospora sp. NPDC015121 (assembly GCF_055562955.1). Lineage (NCBI taxonomy): Bacteria > Bacillati > Actinomycetota > Actinomycetes > Kitasatosporales > Streptomycetaceae > Kitasatospora > Kitasatospora sp. NPDC015121. Next base: position 37,621 of record NZ_JBVHEH010000006.1, on the reverse strand, counting down.
CTCCGCGTCCGCCTTCTCCCGCAGCACCCGCGCAGCCTCCTCAGCCTTCGCCTTCTCCGCCGCCGCCTTGGCGGCTTCCTCCTCGGCCTTCGCCCTCACCTCCGCGTCCGCCTTCTCCCGCAGAACCCGCGCAGCCTCCTCGGCCTCCGCCTTCTCCGCCGCCACCTTGGCGGCTTCTTCCTCAGCCTTCGCCTCCGCGTCAGCCTTCTCCCGCAGGACCCGCGCAGCCTCCTCGACCTCCGCCTTCGCCTTGGCGGCTTCTTCCTCGGCCCGGCGCTTCTCGTGGTCGTCCGGCTTGGTGCCGGCGTCCTTCCGGGGGTAGGCGAGTTCGACGAGGGGGGCGTGTTCGGGGCCGACGGTGTCCGGGGATTCGTGGGTGGTGCGGAAGCGGATGCCCAGGGCGTGGGCGAGCAGGGACGGGAGGAGGTCGGAGTCGGTGGGGGGCAGCGGGTCTTCCGGGTCGCCGAAGCGGTTGCGGAGGGTGGTGAGGGCCTGCTGGTGGAGCAGTGCGCCCCCGGGTTCCTCCGTCCGGTGGCGGGGGCTGGTGTCGACGAGGGCCAGGAGGCTCGGGGGGAGCCTGCGGTTCGGGGTGTTCAGGTAGTCGGCGATCGCCTCGCGCAGGACCCGGACGGGTTCGGGGTCGGGGCCCAGGGCGGGGTACCTCCGGGTGAGGTCGCGGACGAGGTCGGGGACGGTGGTCGCGAGGGTGGTGAGCAGGGCGGGCGGGGGCGGTTCGCTGGCTTCGTAGTGGTTCCGCGCGCCGTCGCGGTAGATGTTGAGGGGCCGTCCGTCCTCCGGCCCGACCAGTTGGTCGGCGCCGCCGCCCACGGCCACCACGCGCAGGCGCAGGCCCAGGGCGTGGGCGAGGACGGCGGGGAAGCTGTCGCCGTAGTCGGAGTTCCAGGCCCAGAGCCGGACGGCCCTGAGCAGGTTGTCGCGTTCGCTCCGCAGCATGGTGTCGTCCAGGCGGCGGGTCCGTTCGTGGACGAGTTCGGCGAGGTGCCGGTGGTCCAGGGTCTCGGCGGTGGCGCGGTCCTCCGGGGCGAGGTGGGCGAGCAGTTCCTCGCGGGACAGTCGCCGCGTCCAGCCGGCGTCGCTGCGCTCGAAGAGCCCGCTGATGGCCTGGAGCCGCACCTCTTCGTAGCTGAGGTCTCCGGCGGCGGCGCGTTGGCCCGGGGTGAGGAGCGCGCGCTGCTCGTCCGGGTGGTACCGGCTCTCGTTGAGGTCCCGGACCCGGAGGCTCCGGGTGATCTCGGGCGGGATGTCCGCCAGGTCGAGGCCGGCGAAGTGCCGGGCGATCCGTTCGATGAGCCGGCGCGCCGTCGACTTCTCCCGCAGGGGGTGTCCGGCGACCAGGTCGGGGGCGCTGACGCCGACCGCGTGGAGCAGGCAGAGTCCGTCGTCGGGCACGGACAGCCGTCGGCCCACCGGCGGGCGGCCGTCCCCGCCACCACCGCCACCACCGTCCCCGTCCTTGCCGCTACCGCTGCCGCTGTCGCTGCCGCCGCCGCTGCCGCGCCGGAGCATCGGTTCGGCCATCTCCACGTCGGGCCCGGGGTCGGCGTGGATGGGTTCGTGCCGGTAGGCGGTGATGCGGCCGTCTTCGGTCTCGACGACGAAGTGCTGTCCGGCGAGGTCGCCCCGGTGGACGGTGGTGCCGGGGCGCTGCGGGTCGGGGGTGCCGGGGGTGTTGGTGCGGACGAAGTTGGCGGCGAAGCGGGCTTCGGCGGTGCTCCAGTGCGGAGGCGGGGCGGGGTCGTCCCCGGGGTGGAGGGCGGGGTGGAAGGCGGCGTCGGTCTCGGCCCGGCGGTCGCCGAGCAGGTCGGCGGTGGCGGGGCGGCGGCCGGTGCCGGGGGCGGCGGGGAGGTCGAGCGGGGCGGGGGTTTCGGTGGGGAGCCGGTGCCAGCCGTCGGCGGGGGGTTCGCCGCCGAGGTCGCGGAGGTACGCGTGGAGGTCGCCGTCGGCTTCCTCGGTGATCCGGGGCAGCAGCGTGTCGAGGTCGACGGGGTCGTCGGGGTGGGTGAGCGGGGTGCTGGAGTGGGCGCTGTCGGGGTCGGGGGTGAGGGCGAGCCGGATCCGGACCAGGGGGTCGGTGTCGTCGGTGAGTTGCCGCAGGTGGGCGTCGAGGGCGTCCTGCAGGCGGGCGAGGTGGTGGTCGAGTTGTTCGGGGGTGGCGCCGGGGGCGTCGAGGTGGAGCGGGACGAGGAGTTCGACGCCGGCCTGTCCGCCGGCGAAGCGGACGTGCCGGATGCCGACCGGGTCGGTTCCGGCGGGTCCGAGGGCGCCCCACCGGTGTTCGGTGGTGGTGGTGACGGCGTGGTCGCGCCAGTCGGTGTGGGGCTGGTCGGGGGTGGGTCGGTGGTCGAGGTGGCGGCCGTCGCGGGTGAGGCCCTCGATCCGGACCGGGAACTCGTCGTCGGGGAGGTGGGCGAGGCCGGTCCAGCGCCAGGTGCGGCCGTCGGCGAGGAGTTCGGCGTCGGTGGCGTGGTGGTAGGCCTCGTTGACGGCGGTTTCGATCTCGGCGCCGCCCCACTCCTCGGGGTAGAGGGTGTGCGGGCCCTGTTCGGTGTTGCGGTGCCAGTGCGCGGCCCGGCCGGCTTCGGGGCTGCCGGGGGTGACCCGGGGGTCGAGGAACCAGACGGGGGCGAGCTGGACGCCGTTCTCGTGGGTGTGGACGACGGGGCCGACGATGACGCCGCGGGCCGGTCCCGAGCTGCCGGAGGGGCGGTAGTGGACGCCGGTCAGGGTCTGCCGGTCGCCGTACAGGGTGTGGTCGACGGAGCGCTGGTCGATGGGGTGGTCGGTGCGGCGGGGCGGTTGGAAGTCGGGGCGGTGCAAGCCGCGCTGGTCGTCGGAGGGGCGGAAGGAGGCGAACCGGTCGCCGCGCAGCTCGCCCTCGATCCGGACGCCGGCGTACTCGCCGACCCAGTGGTGGCCGAGTCCCGCGGGGCGGACGGTGCCGTGGCGCAGGGCGTGCAGGTAGGCCTGTTCGGCGGCGTAGACGACCTGGTCGGAGGTCCAGTCGTCGGGGAACATCATCCGGGTGCGGCGTTCGCGCGGGGCGGCGTTGTCGTCGGCGGCGCGGCGCGGGCCGCCGCCGGGGGCGGGGTTCTCGGCGCGGTAGGTGCCGTTGGGGTTGGCGGTGCCGGGGACGGGTCGGGGGCGGGGGCGGGCGTCGCCGAGCGGCGGGGCGAGGTGGCCGGTGCCGTCGCCGTCGGGGCCGTGCAGGGCGTGCTGCCGGGCGGTGCGGTGGAAGGCGGCGCGGGCGGGGAGCCCGTCGGGGCGGGGGTGGTCGGTGGGGGGCCGGTCGTCCTGGCGGCGGGCGAGGTCGATGACGGAGCCGAGTTGGCGCAGGTTGCGGGGCTGGAGGTGGGCGTTGTCGTGTTCGACGAGGTCGTCGGCGCCCCAGTTGAAGGTCTCGGGGTGGATCCGGCCGTCCTGGTCGATCCGGTCGGCGCCCATCAGGCCGCCGTCGGCGTAGACGGGGCGGCGGGCGCCCTCGGGGTTGCGGTACTCGTCGGGGAGGCCGAGGTGGTGGCCGAGTTCGTGGGCGAGGGTGGGGCCGCTGGTGTCGAGGTTCCAGTGGTGGGCCTCGACCTCGTGGTCCGCGCGGTGGACGGTGACGGTGCTGTGCGGGTCGGCGGCGGGGTCGGTGGCGGGGTCGACGAACCGGACCCGGACCCGCAGCAGGTCGCCGTCGGGCAGGCGCTGGCCCTGGTTGTAGACCCGGTCGACGCCGAGGCGGACGCGTTCCAGGAGCTGTCCGAGCCGGTCGGCGTCGCCGGGCCGGAGCCGGCTGGTGTCGAGGCCGATCCGGAGGGTCAGCACGGTCTCCCGTTCACCGTCCGGGAGGTCGTTGCGGTGGACGTCGAAGTGCTGGGCCCGCTGGAACGGGGTGAGGGTGCGGGCGGGGTCGGTCGGCGGGACGACCCGGACGGGGACGGCCCGGTAGTCGGTGACGACGCCGTCGTGCAGGGTGACGTCGATGCGGACGCCGGCGTGGTCGCCGCGCAGCACGGCGGTGCCGGTGGCGGGCAGGGCGACGCCGGTGGCGATGGCGTCGGCGAGGATCCGGTTCACCGCGAACCGGCCCTGTTCGAACGTCCAGGCGGGGGGCAGGTCGTGGCCGGTGGCGCCGGGCGCCCAGTGCGGCCAGGACGGGTGGCCCGCCTCGGTGCCGTCCGTCCACGCGGTGCCGGGGGGCTGTTCGGGCCGGGGGCGGCCGGTCAGCAGGTAGCCGGGCCGACGGGGCGGGGCGGTCGGGTCGGTGGCGGGCGGGTGCGGGGCGGGCGGCTGGTCGGGGGTGGGGCGGTGGGCCTGCAGGGTGCCGTCGGGGTGGGCGAGTCCCTCGATCCGGACGCCGCCGGCATCGCCGACGAAGTACCGGCGCCCGTCGGCGAGCGCGAGCTGCCGCAGCGGGGCGGCGGCGGCCGTCCGGGCCTGCTGGTGGGCGTGTGCGGCGCTCCAGGTCGGCGGGTAGTGGACGTGGCCCTGGTCGTGGGCGGGGCGCCGCCAGTTGGACGGGAAGGCGGCGAGCGGCGAGTCGGGCCGGATGCCGGGGCGGAGCGTCCAGTCGTGGACGCGCACGGTGCCGTTGGGGCCGACCTCCGGGGCGGGGTGTGCCGGGTTGCCGCGCGGGCGCAGCAGACCGGCGGTGGCGCCGTCGGGGGTGTGCGGGCGGTGCCAGAGGCCGTCGGCGTCGAGGTAGAGCGAGGGTGCGGCCTCGGGGCGGAACGGCTGGGCGGTGTGCGGCCCGACCGGGCCGGTCGGACCGGTCGGGCCGGTCGGGGTGTGCGGGGTGTGGGGCAGGGCCGTGGTGCCGGGGCGGGCGGGGCGGTACTGGGAGGGGAAGCGCTGGCCGGGGACGGCCCGGTAGTCGACGATCAGGCCGGTGTCGGGGTCGGTGCGGTACTCGAGGTCGACGACCTGCTGCCGCAGGGCGGTGTGCTCCTCGCCGGTCGCCGGGTCGGTGCGGTGTTCGGTGACGGTCCCCTGCCGGTAGCGGACGACGGTGTAGTCCAGGCCGGTGGCCGGGTCGGTGCGGGTGCCGGTCTGCCGGGCGTCGCGGAGGGCCTGCTGGGCTTCGGCGACGGTCCAGCTGCGCGGCAGGCCGCGGCCCTCGGGGGTGAGGCCGGGGGCGAGGGTCCGGGTGCTCCAGGCCTGTTCGGCGGGCGGGTCGAGGGTGACGGTGGCGGGGCGGTGGCCGGTGCCGGGGGTGACGGGTTCGCGCAGCGGGGCGCTGGTGCGGTGCGGGTCGCCGTGCGGCTGCCAGTCGGTGGCGGGGTGGGCGGCGGCGAGTTCGCGGGCGAGCGCGCGCACCGAGGGGTGGCCGGGGCCGAACAGGGCGGTGAGCGCGGCGTCGAGGTCGGGCGCGCGGCCGGCGGCCTCCGCGGAGAGGGCGAGGCGGCGTCCGCCGCCCTGCACGGAGCGGTCGCGGTCGAGCCGGATCCGGACCGGCGGGTCGCCCGCGGTGTGCGTGTCGAGGGCCTGCTGCAGGGCCTTCCAGTACGCGTCGCCGGTGCGGCGGTTGACGTCGTAGTGGAGGTCGAGGCCCAGGGTGACGGTGAGTTCGACGCCTTCGCGGCCGTCGGCGAAGCGGGCGTGCCGGACGGTCACCGGCCCTTCGGGGCGCGGGTGTTCGGCGGGCGGGGTCAGTGCGGTGACGTCGGCCTGGTGCCAGCGGGTGCCGGGCTGGTCGTCGGCGGGGCGGTGGACGAGGTGGCGGCCGTCCCGGGTGACGCCCTCGATCCGGAGGGTGGCGGTGCGGCCGTCGGGGGTGCGGACCTCGGTCTCGCCGACCCAGTGCTCGGGGCCGGTGCCGTCGGGGCCGGGGCCGTCGGGGCGCGGGTCGCGCCGGTTGCGGTAGGCCGCCTCGACCGCGTCGTGCACGTCGGCGACGGTCCAGTGCTCGGGGTACATGGTGTGCGGGGGCCGGTCGGCGGGGCGGTGCCAGCGGGTGGTGAACCGGGCGAGCGGGGCGCCGGGGGTGACGGTCGGGTCGAGGTACCAGACCTCCGCCCGGTAGGTGCCGTTCTCGTGCAGGGTGTCCTCGACGGGCCTGATCCGGATGCCGTGGGCGTCCCGGGCGGCGTCCTTCGGGGCGTGGTGGACGCCGGTCATGGTGTGCCGGTCGCCGTACTGGAGCAGGTCGTCGCCGGGCAGGTCGAAGGCGCGCCGGGTGGGGCGCCAGGGCAGGTGGGCGGGGGCGTCGAGGTCGGCCTGGCGGTCGGCGGGGCGGAAGGAGGTGAACTCGCCGGCCCGGACCTCGCCCTCGATCCGGACGCCGCCGTACTCGCCCTCCCAGCGGTGGCTGTGCGGGCCGGTCCGGGTGGTGCGGCCGTGGCGCAGGGCGTGCAGGTAGGCCTGTTCGGCGGCGTAGACGGCGTCGTCGGCGGTCCAGTGCTCGGGGAAGACGGTGCGGTGGCGGGCCGGGGGGCGGCGGTCCGCCGGGCTGCCGGCCAGGTCTCCGGCCAGGTCGGAGGGGCGCGGGACGAGGCGTTCGCCGAGGGCGTCGAGGTACGACCCGGACCGCCGGTCGGGGCCGCCGACCACCTGGAAGGTGCCGTTGCGGTGGGTGCCGCCGGGCAGCGGGGCGGGGCGTTCGCGGCCGGAGCCGGGCGGGGCGTACAGGTGGCCGCCGCCGTGCGGGCCGCCGTACAGGGCGGTGCGGCGGGCGTCCTCGTCGAACCGGGCGCGCGGCGGCAGGTCGGCGGGGTGCGGCCGCGGGGCGGGGTGCGGGAGGTCGGGGTGCGGGAGGGCGGGGGCGCCGGTGCGGAAGGCGTGGTCGACGACGGCGCCGAGCTGCCGCAGGTTGCGGGCGTGCAGGAGGGCGCCGCTCTCGTCCTGGCGGCCGCCGCGGACCGGCCGGTCCTGGTCGAGGGCGAGCAGGCCCTGTCCGTCGCGGTACCAGGTGCCCATCAGGCCGCCCTCGGGGTGGATCGGGCGGAAGCCCCTGCCGGCCTCGCGGTACTCGTCGGCCAGGCCCATGGCGTGGCCGAGTTCGTGGGCGACGGTGACGCCGTCGTCGCGCAGCGTCCAGTTGTGGACGTCGCTGCGGTAGCCGTCGCGCTGGATCGTCACCCGGTGGTGGGCGGCGGCCGGGTCGTCGACGAACACGACCTCGACCCGCAGCCGGTCGCCGCCGGGCAGCCGCTGGCCCCGGTCGTAGACGTCGGCGACACCCTGCCGGGCGCGCTGCCGGAACGCGTCGAGGGCCCGGGAGGCGGCCGGGTCGGCGGGGTCGAGGTGGCGGGTGTCCAGGTGCACCCGCAGGGTGATCAGGGTCTCGGTGTCGCCGTCGGGCAGCAGGTGGCGGGTGGCCTGGAAGGACTCGAAGGCCCGGGCGGCCTGGCCGCGGGCGGCCGGGGCGGTCGGCGGGCGGACCTCGCGGGTGCCCAGCACGGTCGGCGCGGCCTCGGGGGCGGCGGAGCGCTGGGGGCGGAAGCGCTGGTCGGGTTCGCCCCAGACGTCGGTGATCAGGCCGTCCTCGACCCGGACGTTGAGCTTCACCCCGGCGTGCTCGCCGCGGACCACCGCCGGGGCCGCGCGGCCGTCCCGCGGTTCGCCGGCCGGTTCGGAGCGGCCGGTGCGGAGGACCTGGTGGGCGGCGTGCCGGGCGTCCGCGCGGGACCACTCGGCGGGCAGGCCGCGCCGGGGGTCGTTCCAGGCCTCCTCGGAGAACGCGGCGCGGGGCGCGGCCTCGTCCGCGCTGAGGCGCAACTCCCGTACCGGGGGCGCCTGGTGGAGTTCCGCCCCGAGCCGGTTGTACAGCTCGTCCAGGTCGGTGTGGTCGATCAGGTCGGGCAGCGCCCGGCGCAGCCTGAGCGGTGTCCCCGCCGGGGGCGGCGCGGTCGCGGGGACGGCGGGGTCGTCGGTGAACTCCAGCCGCAGCCGCACCGGGATGCCCGCCATGCCGTCCTGCTGGCTCTCGGTGTACCGGTCCGCGAGCCTGCGCAGTTCGTTGCGGGCCGCGGCGGTCCGGGCGTCCGCGTCCGGCCCGGCGGGCCGCTCCAGGCGGACCCGGCCGGTGAGTTCGAAGCCCTCCTGTCCGCTGTCGAAGCGCACCCGGCGGACGGTGACCGGGCCCGTCCCGGGCAGCGGCACGGCCTCGCCCCGGCCGGTCACCCCGTCCTCGTGCCAGCTCTCGTGGCGGTGCTGCTCGGCAGCGGGGCGGTGGAGCAGCAGGTTCCCGGCCGGGTCGAAGAACAGCTCGATCCGCACGCCGTCGGCCGCCCCGTGCAGCAGCAGCCCGTTCTCCAGCTGCTCCCACCGCTCCGGGTGCCGCGCGACCGTCCGGAGGTGCCGCTGGAGGTCGGCCCCGCTCCAGTGCTCCGGGTAGTAGTGCAGCGGCTCCCCCGCGTCGGCCGGCCGGTGCCACCGGGTCCGGAAGGCGCTCAGCGGGGAGCCGTCCTCGACGTCCGCGTCGCGCCGCCAGCCCTCGTCGTGCCGGACGACCCCGTTGGGCAGCCGGCGCACCTCCGGTCCGGTGGCCTGCGGCGGGCGCGGCAGCCCGCCGTCCGCGGTCACCGGGTACCAGCCGTCCACCAGCCCGGCGGCCGGCGGCGGCGTCGGCTGCTGCGGGTGCTCGTGCGGCGGCGGCACGGGGACCGTCCCGTCCTGCTCGACGGGGTGCGGCACCGACGGCGGCGCCACCTGCTCGGCGGGGCCGCCCACCAGGTTCGGCTGCCCGGTCTTCGGGAGGTCGGGCAGCTCGTCCGCCTCCTGCTGCCGGTGCTGCGGCTGCTCCCGGTGCGGGGGCTGGTGCTGCTGCTCCTGGTGGCCGAGCAGCACGGACGCGATGCCCGGGGCCTGCCGCTCGGTGTCGGCGAGCGGTTCCAGGACGGGGTGGCGGCTCTCGGTGGGCGTCTTCGCCGGGGGCGTCGGCCGGTGCTGCGCCGGGGGTGCCGCCAGGTGCTCCTCCCGGGACCGCAGGGGCGGCTGCCCGGCCGGCGGTTCCACCGTCGGCTTCCCGCCGTTCCCGCCCGGGGCGGCGAGGTGCCCGCCGCTCTCCGTGGGCACCTTGACGGCGGGTCCGGTGGCGGTGACCGGCCCGGTGTCGCCGGTGTGCCCGCCGGTGTGCTCGTCGGAGTGCCCGCCAAGGTCCTCGCCTGGCCGGAGGTCGGCGTGTTCGAGCAGCGACTGGAGCAGCTCGGCGACCTCGGGGTCGGCCGGGGGCGACGCGACCGGCTTGCCGGAGGCGTGGCCGATCGCGTCGGAGAGGTCCTCCAGGGTGCCGCCGCGCAGCTTGGCGACCTCGTACGCGCCGGGGTGGCCCATCCGGGGCACCGGGAACGGCACGACCTTGCCGGAGGCGAGGCTGGCGAGGGCGGCGAAGCTGATCGGGTGGTGGAGCGGGAAGTACTCGGAGGCGCCCGCGCCGACCGCCTGGTACTGCTGCTCGTGCACCCACTGCTGGTAGCGGGTCATCACCGGCTGGGCGCCGAGGTGCAGGACGTGGCCCATGGCGCCGGTGAGCACGCCGCCGAGGAAGCTGCCGGCGGTGACGGTGAACTCGTGGTTCTCGCCGAAGATCAGGTTGTAGAAGCCCTCGGTGAGGACGTTCTGGACGCCGCTCTGCAGGTAGCCGCCGAGCGCGACGCCGAGGTGGTAGGCCCGGTTGCCGCCGGTGATCCCCTCGGCCAGGTCGGGCAGGTGGGTGCCGAGCATCTCGACGTGCCGGGCGGAGAGGCCGGCCGCCTTGGGGTCGACGCCCTTGAGGACGTCGCCGAGCGCGGTCCTGAGCTCGCCGCCCGGCACGGCCCTGGCGCCGGAGCCCGCCGCGTGGGCCGTTCCGGAGCCCGCCGCGTGGGCGGCCCCGGCGCCCGCCGCCTCCTTGAGGGCGGTCCGTTCGGCGGCGCCCAGCCAGTTGCGGGTGAAGGCCTCGCCGAACTCGCGGCCGAGCGCCCGGGCCGCCTCCTTGCCGCCGAGCGACTCGCCGAGGTGCTTGGCGAAGATCTTCCCCATGTCCTTCTCGAAGATCTCGGCGAGGGTGCCCCTGCCGACCTTCCCGAAGCCGTTCTGCAGCTGCTCGGTGGCGGCCTCCAGCAGGTTGCCGAGTTCGCGGGCGAGCGCCTTGGCCTCCTTCTTGGTGAAGCTCAGTTCGGCGAGCTCCTTCTCGGACTTGGCGAGCACCTGCTTGCCGAGGGAGCCGAGCGAACCCGTCCGGCCCTCCTTCTCGGCGGCCTCCTTGGCGGCCTTCAGCAGGCCCTTGAGGCCCTGGAGGTCGCCGCGCACCAGGTAGTCGCTGAGCTTGTCGGCGATCAGCTTGCCGCCGCTCCTGCCGAGCAGCTTGCCCAGCAGCTTGCCGAGGCCGAGGCCGAGCAGGCTGAGCGGGCCGCTGATCACGCCGCCGATCACGCCGAACAGGGCGGCCTGCTTGGTGTACTCCTTGTCGACCTCCTTGCGGTTGCCCTGGCCGATCTGGACGCCCTGGATGATGCCGTCCATCAGCAGGCCGCCGACCAGGCCGGCGAAGGTGTGCATCAGGATGGTCTTGAGCAGGTACTTCATCAGCGCCTGCAGGGCGACCTTGGTGAGCAGCTTGCGCAGCACCAGGCCGGAGAGGCTGGCGCCGAAGCTGAACGGCGCCCAGAAGATCGCCAGCGCGATCTCGACCATCAGCTGGACGAGTTGGGCGATGGCCATCCACTTGGTGTACTCGACGGCGTTGGCGACGTCGCCCGCGCAGTCGGCGAGCTTCTTCGCGGTGGCCCCGGCGGCCGTGACGTAGTCGTCGCCGCCGGTGCCGCCGATGAAGGACTTCAGCTCCTGCGAGAACGCCTCCATGGTGGCGCCCTCGCCCTGGCGCAGGCAGGCGGCGGCGACCTTGGCGATCTGCTCGCGCAGTTCGGGCATCTCCTCGGCGAAGCGCTCGTAGGCGTCCCGGACGTCGCGCAGCTCGCCCTCGCGGATCTTCGGCCAGGGCATGCCGGTGATCGCGCTGAAGAAGGCCGCCGTCGAGGAGTTGACCTCGATGGAGGAGTGGGACACGGGAACCGTCCTCGCCTGGGTGCGCGTCGCTCGCCGTCGGGGCCGCCGGGTGCCGGGCCGCCGGGCCGCCGGGCCGGTCAGAGCTTGGAGTTGATCGTCCTGGTGCCGTCGTCGTCGGCGCGGTCGAGCGCGTCGGAGTAGGTCACGCCGCCCTCGTAGAAGCGGCCCATGCTGGTCTGGATCCTGGTGACCAGTTCGGTGAGGATCCGGGTGCCCTCGTCGACCTGCTGGTGGTACTGCTTGCCGATCTCGTCGTCGCCGCCGACGTGCAGGTTGCCCCGGTTGATCACGTCGAGGTTCGCGTTCACCTCGCCGACCAGTTCCCGGAGCCGGTCGAACTCGGTGAAGGTGCCCTTCAGGCCCGAGTTCTTGGAGGTGTTCCTCGGTTCAGCCACGGAACTCCTCCTGCCGGTCGGTCCCGCGCGCCCGGGTGCCGGACTCGCCGCCGGGGCGCATCGCGTACAGCGGGGCGAGGAGGTCGTCGAGCTCGGTGCCGCCGGTCATCGACAGCCGCAGCGTCTCGCCGAGGCCGTCGAAGCGTCCGATCCGGGCGGCGATCCGCTCGCCGACGGTGGCGCGGGCCTCGTTGAGGACGTCGGTGAGGACCTTGCCGAGCTCGGCGGGCGCCATCGACCGGTAGGCGTCGGTGTGGAAGGTCAGCGCGACGACCTGGCCCTGCGAGCCGACCTTGGCGGTGACCATCCGGTCCTTGGTGGTGGCGGAGGCGGTGAGGTCGTCGAGCTCGCGCTGGACGGCCTCGGCCTTGGCGAGTTCGGCCTGCATCTCCTCCATGGCGAGGGCGATCTGCTCGGCGAACGGGTTGCTCATGTCGGTCCTTCCGGTACGGGGGGTGTGTCTCGCCGGCGGCGGGTCAGCGTCCGATGACGCCGTGGACGGCTCCGGTCTCGGTGCCCCAGACCTCCTCGTCCTCGGCCAGCCAGGTGGTGCGCCGGCGGTCCTTCTCGCCGGGGGCGCCGCCCGCGCCGGCGCCGCCGGGGGGCATCATCGGCGGCATGCCGGAGGAGCTGGTGGCGGTCTGCCGGCCGGTCAGCAGGGCCTGTTCCTCGGCGGCGGCCGCGGCGGCCTTCTGGGCGGCCGCCCGTTCGGCGTTGGCCTGTTCGACGGCGGCCCTGACGGCGACCGGGTCGCCGCCGTTGACGAGGGCGCGGGAGCTGAGGCCGCCGCCGGTGCCGGTGAGGCCGGGCAGCCCGCCGAACGAGGAGCCGCCGCCGGAGCCGGTGCCGCCGGAGCCGAGGCCGCCGGTGGTGTAGGTGAAGCCGCCGGTGCCGAAGCGGTTCGGGGCGAGCAGGTCGTCCCCGGAGTCGCCGGCGTAGCTGTCGGTGATCAGCTGCCGGTACTGCGGGACGGGGTTGCCCTTGGCGTCGCGCAGGGTGCCGTCGGGGCCGATGGTGTAGTCCTTGCCGGCCAGCATCGGGTTGCCGTTGGCGTCCAGCACGGGCTTGCCGTTGGCGTCGACGATCCGGCCGTCGTCGGTGATCCGGGAGCCGGCGGGCAGCGTGACAGGCTTGGTCGAGCCGCTTCCGGTGCCGGTGCCGCCGCCGGTGCCGCCGGTGCCGAGGCCGCCGCCGCCGATCAGGTCGAGCCCGCCGGAACCGGTGCCGGTCCCGCCGCCCGTGCCCGTCCCGCCGCCGGTGCCGCCGCCGAGGTCGAGGCCGCCGCCGGAGCCGGAGCCGCCGGTGCCGCCGCCGAGGTCCTTGATGTCCTTGATGCCGGCGCCGCCGCCGGGGCCCGTGACGTCCTTGGTCCCGGAGTCGCCGCCGCCGGGCCCGGTGATGTCCTTGGTCGGGTCCTTGGTGGGGTCGTCGGTGCCGGGGCCGGTGCTCGGCGGCTCGCTGAACGGCATCCGCAGCTGGGCGGTGCCCAGGGGGTGGTTCTCCATCAGGGTGCGGGCCTGGTTGTAACTGGTCTGGATGGCGCTCAGGGCGGTCTTCGCCGCGTCGTCGAGGGGCTTCAGGTCGGCTTCCCAGACGGCCTTGGCGCGTTCCTTGACGGTGTTCCAGAAGTCGTCCTGCTTGGGGTCGCCGAACTTGGCGCCGCTGAAGGTGACGGTGAACCCGGAGGCCGCGCTGGGGGAGCCGTCGACGGCGGTGGCCGGCTTGCCGCCCTGGTTCTCCCAGAAGTCGCCGCCGCCGCCCTTGGAGCTGGCCTCCAGGTGCACCCTGGCGCCGCCCAGCCCTTCGGCGAGGGCTTTGGCGAGCGCGCGCACCGGGCTGGCCTCGGGGCTGTTGCGCCAGGCCTCCCAGGCGGTGACCAGCGGCTGCAGGACCCCTGCGACGGTGGTGCCGCAGGCGCGCAGCGCCTTGGGCAGGTCGGTGTCGGCGAGGCGGTCGCGCAGGGTCTCCAGCTCGCGGCCGTAGCCGGTCAGCACGGCGGCGAACGAGCCGGCCGCGCTGCCCTGCCAGTCGCTGCCGGGGCTGCCCACGTCGGTCGCCCACTTGCGGGTGACCGGGATCCAGCCGTCCAGGAACCAGGTGGCCTTCTCCAGCATCACCGCCGCGTCCTCGAAGCTGGCGACGCTGATCCGGTCGTTGGCCTTGCTGCTCCACAGCGGGTAGAGCACCCGCGGCCCGTCCCGGAGGAACTTGCCGAACGGGGTGGTCGCGGCCAGGAACTCGTCCCACTTGAGGGTCAGTCCGACGGCCACGCTGCCGTACTTGGTCTCGTTGTTGTAGATGTAGGAGAAGTTCCACGAGAACCAGGTGTCGAAGGCCTGGCCGGCGAGGTCGGCGCCCTTGATGCCGTCGGTGATCTCGACGTTGTGGCCGCCGATCCACTCGGTCTTCGGGTCGGTGACGGCCGACCGGCCGTCCCGGGTGGTGTACTGCGACGGCGCGAGCAGGCTCAGCACGTCTTCCCACTGGTCCACGGCGGTTCCCTCCCTGGGACGGTGCGGTGCGGCCGGCGGGCGGACGGGCCGGGTGGCCCGCCCGCCCGGGCGTCAGGGCTTGCTGGGGGCGGTCGGGTTGGTGCCGCCGCCGTTGAGGACGTCGTCGATCAGCCACATCAGCTGGGCGGCGGTGAGCGCGTCCTCGTGGCCGTCGCCCAGCGCCCAGGAGGCGTGCTTCAGGTCCTCACGGAGCCGGACGGCCTGCAGCGAGAGCGCCCCGAAGTAGGCGTCGAGCGCGCCCGCGTAGCCGCTCAGGGCGGTGACCAGGGCGCCGGGGGCCGGGGTGCCGTCCACCGGGGTGCCGGCCAGCAGGTGGTTGCCGCCCTTGCCGTCGCCGCCGCCCAGGTACAACTTGACGGTGGTGCGCGGCTCGGAGGCGTCGAAGTCGTGGATCAGCCACTGGAGCTTCTGCTCGGCGAAGTCGCGCAGGTAGCTCTCGGTGACCTTGACCTCGCCGCCGCCCCCGCCGCCTTCCGGGTCGTCCTTCTCCTCCTTCGCCACCGGGGTCAGCCCCTGGTGTGGTCGAAGTGGGTGCTGGCCAGCATGTCCGCGTCGCGGATGGTGTCGCGCATCTCGCCGAGGGCCGTCTGGGCCTCGCCGATCTTGGTCGCCATCCGGCCGTCGGCGGTGCTCAGCTGGGCCGAGAAGGTGTCGACCGCGCCGGAGAACTGGCCGATCAGCTCGGTCCCGAGGACGGTCCTCAGCTGGGTCGTGGTCTCCTCGTTCTGGTGGACCATCTGCTGGAAGCTCGCGCCGAGGTCGTCGATCGCCGCGTCGAGGTTGGCGTAGTGCAGTTCGAGGTCGCCGCTCATGGGTCGGGCCTTTCGGTCGGGGTGGCTGGGACGGGCGGCCGCCGGGGGGCGGGGGCCGGGACTACTTCGGGTTGAGCGCGCCCTCGATGTAGTCGGGGAGCGTGCCGCCGCCGCCGATGCCGTGCGCCAGCTTCACGGTGTGCTCGCCCGCGTTGCCCAGCTGGCCCTTGCCGGCCGCCAGCTTCTCCTCGAAGTCCTGGTAGGCCCGGGTCACCTTGGCGTACTCGGCGGCCCACTCCGTCATCTTGTCCTGGTAGACGGTGCTGGCCGCGCCCTTGAAGCTGTCCCGGACGGCGTCGGTGATGCCGTCGATGTGCTGCCGGGTCTGCTCCATCGCCTGGTACTGGCCCTGCACCCAGGCGATCACCCGGTCGATGGCGGCGTCGGTGTTCTTGAACGTGGGCGTGCTCACGTGCGCTGTCCCTCCTCGCGTGGCGCCGACCCGGAACGGACGGCGGGGCGTGTCGCGGGACCGCGCTCGGACACGGCCCGCCAGGGTGAACGGGCGCGCCCCGCGCGGCGGTTCACCGAGTGCGGCGTCCTTCGGCGGCCGCTCACCGGGTGCAGCGTCCTTCGGCGGTCGCGGCGGGCGGGACGACGCCGGCGGCGGTCAGCGCGGCCGGGTCCAGGCTGGGTCCGGTCGGCAGCAGCGACAGCACCCGGCCGGGGACGGCGGCGGGCGCGGCCTTGCCGTAGCCGAGGCGCTCGGCGGCGGCCGCCGAGGCCAGCGGGTACTTCACGCCGCCGTCGGTGACCAGGTACAGCGTCGAACCGTAGCCGCCCCCGGACAGCGCCCGCACCAGCGCGCCCGCGCCGGGCCGCACCGCGATCCGGTCGGCGGGCGCGCAGGACGGCAGCACGCCGGGCTGGAGCGCGGGCGGCAGGCCCAGCACGCCGGCGGCGTCGGGCACGGTCAGCGTCAGCGCGCCCTCGTCCGCTCCGGTGCCCGTCCCCGGGTGCAGCGCCGCGCACAGCGCCCGGTCGGCGGCGGGGCGCAGCAGCGCCGGGGGGCGGTCGGGCAGGCCGGTCGGGTCGAACGCGCCGGCGGCGGGCGCGGAGTGCGCGGCGAGGTCGGCCGCGCCGACCGGGGCGAGGGCGACCCGGCCGCCGCCGTACGCCTCCTGCTGGGTGCGCGGATCGCCCTGGAGCAGGGCGAGTTGGGTCTCGGTGAGCGGGACGAGGCCGCCCTGGGTCAGCAGGTAGCGCTCGGCGCCGGTGCCGGCGAACAGCTGCCCGATCCGGGTCGGCTGGCCGGCGAGCACCGGCCCGGCCCCGCCCCGGCCGGGCACCTCGGGGGCGCGCAGGTCCGGCCCGGCCGGGAACGCGCCCAGGAACGCGGCGGTGACCGGGACGGGCTCGGCGCCCGGGTAGCCGAGGGCGCGCGCCGCGCCGCCCAGCGCGTGCCGGCGGCCGTGCCACAGCAGGTGCTGCGCGCCGTCCGGCCCGGCGACCAGCACCGCCTGCTCGCCCGCGTCCCGCCCGGGCTGCCGGGCGCCGATGCTGACGGCCAGCTGCGGGGCGGCCTTCGCCGCGCCCGCGCCCGTGCCCGCCGTCTGCACGCTGCACACCAGCCAGTCGGCCGGTCCGACCTGACCTGCGGCGGGCAGCCCGTCCGGCGCGCCGACGATGCCGACGGGGGTGCCCCGGCCGGTGCCGTCCAGCGAGCGCGCGGCGACCTGGACGACCGTCAGCTGACCGCCCGCCAGCAGCCGGGCGCTGGCCTCGTTCAGCACGGGGTGCAGCAGGTCGCCGGCGTACAGGTAGCGGGCGCCGGTCTCCTTGACCACCACCAGCGTCCCGGGTTTCTTCCACCCGGTCGCCCCGCCCGGCTTCACCAGCCCGTACACCCCGGCCCCCGCGCCGATCAGCAGCGCGACGGCCAGTCCCAGCACCGCCCCCCGGTTGGTCCGCCCCACCGGCGTGTCCGGCGCGTCCGGCTCGGCCCGCAGCACGCCTGCGGCGACCCGGCCCATCACGAACAGGTGGGCCTGCACCTGGTCGCGTCGGGATTGCATGTCGGGTACCTCCTGGGGGTTGTCACTGCGAAGGACTGACGGACGGCCGGCTCGTCGCCCCGGCGCCACCGGCGCGGCCGACGGCCGCCGGAACCGCCGTCGTGGCGGCGCCCGCCGCCGGAACCGCTCTCATCCGGCGAGCCCCCGCATCGCGCCGTAGAAGCCGAGGACCTGGAGGGCGAGCGGCAGCAGGGCGAGGGCGGTCAGGGTGTGCAGGAGGTCGCCGGCGCGGCCCCAGTACGGGAGGAGGCGGCGGCCGGGGACGGTGCGGGCGGTGATGACGAGGGCGGTGGTGGCGGCGGCGAGCAGGGCGTGCAGCAGGAGGCGGCCGGCGGGGTCGGTGTGCTGGGCGGTGCGGAGGGCGAGCAGGGCGAGGCCGAGGGCGCCGGGGAGGAGGAGGGCGAGGCGTTGGCGGAGGCCGCCGATGTCGCGGGCGTGCAGCAGGAGCAGCAGGGAGAGGTCGGCGACGGTGGCGGGGACGGCCCAGCCGCCGTCGTGGGCGGCCGCGAGCAGGGTGAGGGCGGTGGCGCAGACCGCGCCGACGGCGAGGAAGAGGCCGGCCAGGTAGCTGTCGGCGACCAGGCTGCGGGCGAGGACGTCGTCGGCGGGGAAGGGCTCGATGTCCTGCTGGAGTTCGTCGGCGTTGCGGGGCAGGGCGGGCAGGCGGAGTCCGGAGAGGCGGAAGGCGAGCGCGGGCACGAACGCGCCGAACAGCACGGCGACGGCGGCGGTGACGGCGGCGGCGTGCGTGGCGGGGACGCCGTAGGCGGTGAGGGCGCCCGCGCCGCAGGCGAGGAGGGCGGCGGCGAGCAGGCCGGCGAAGACGGGTCCGGCGCCGGTGAGGGCGAGGGCGAGGACGGTGGCCCCGGCGGCGGCGGAGGCGCCGGCGAGCAGCCGGGCGGGGCCGGTGACGCCGGGGAGCAGGGCGGCGGCCGCGGCGGCGTAGGCGACGCCGGCGAGGGCGAGGGCGGTGCCGGTGGCGGGGTCGTCGAGTTGCCGGGCGAGGGCGCGGCCGCCGGCGAGCAGGGCGAGGGCGGTGAGGGCGGCGGCCGCGCAGCGGGGTGCGGCGGGGCCGGGGAGGGCGAGCAGCAGGAGTCCGCAGCCGAGGGCGGTGAGGGCGAGCGCGAGGGCGAGGTGGCGGGTGGCGGCGGGGCGCCAGGAGTCGCCGCGGGCGAGGGTGCCGGTGCGGACGCCGTCGAC
This sequence comes from Kitasatospora sp. NPDC015121, assembly GCF_055562955.1. Lineage (NCBI taxonomy): Bacteria > Bacillati > Actinomycetota > Actinomycetes > Kitasatosporales > Streptomycetaceae > Kitasatospora > Kitasatospora sp. NPDC015121. Next base: position 19,697 of record NZ_JBVHEH010000006.1, on the reverse strand, counting down.
CAGGTCGTCGAAGTGCACTTCGGGCAGCGGGGCCTGGCCGGGGCGGAGGTGGAGTTCCTCGCCGTCGCGCAGGCCGAGGGCGTCGAGGGTGCGTTCCTCGTCGAGGGGTGCGCCGCCGGCGCGCTGCAGGACCCAGCCGGAGTGGTCGCCGCCGTCCTCCTCGACGCCGGGTCCGGCCCAGCCGAGGACGGCGGGCAGCAGGTCGGCGAGGACGACGTCGCCGGGGAGGGCGAGTTCGAACGCGGCTCCGGGCGTCCGGAACCTGAGCCGGACCAGTCCGGTCGCCGCCGTGCCACCGCTCATCGCTGTCCGTTCCCCTTTCGCGCTGCCTGCTCCCCCGCCGGAGGAGTACGGGCGGCGCGCCCCGGACGGTTCACCGGACGGTTCGACTGAACCGCGGACCGCCCGCCGCCCGTACGCCTGGGTGGGTCGGCCCGGTCCGTCCCCGGAGGAGGAGAGTCCCGTTGAGCGTGGTCCTGGTCGACCGTCCGCCCCGGCGTCCCGGGCCGGCGATGCCGGACGGCGAGTTGCAGTTGCAGGAGCCGCCGGTGCTGCCGGAGCAGCAGAGCGGCATGAGCAACGTGATCGCGATGGCGCCGATGGCGCTGAGTTCGCTCTCGATGGTGATGATCTTCCTGAACCCGCAGTCGGCGAACGGCCCGCTGACGTACGTGGCGATGGGCATGATGGGGCTGTCGGCGGTGGGCATGCTGGTGACGCAGCTGATCCGGGGCGCGGGTGACCGCAAGCGGCAGTTGCGGGCCGAGCGGCGGGACTACCTGCGGTACCTGGCGCAGATGCGCCGGCAGGTGCGGCGGCACGTGGCGGCGCAGCGGGAGGCGCTGGCGTGGCGGCATCCGGCGCCGGGGGCGCTGGGGTCGATGGTGCGGTCCTCGCGGCTGTGGGAGCGGCGGGCGGCGCACCCGGACTTCGGGGACGTGCGGATCGCGGTCGGCGCGCAGCGCCTGGCGGTGCGGTTGGCGCCGCTGTCGACGCAGCCGGTGGAGGACCTGGAGCCGCTGTGCGCGCACGCGCTGCGCCGGTTCATCCACGCGTACGGCTCGGTCGCGGACCAGCCGATCGCGGTGCACGTGCGGGGCTACGCGCACGTGCTGGTCCGCACCGCGCCCGAGCCGGGGGGCGATGCCCGGCAGGAGTCCGTGCCCGGGGAGTCGGCCAGGGAGTTGGTCCGGGCGGTGCTGGCCCAGCTGGCGTTCTTCCACGCCCCGGACGAGTTGCGGATCGCGGCCGCGGTGGCGCCGGACCTGCGCACCGAGTGGTCGTGGCTGAAGTGGCTGCCGCACGCGCTGCACCCGGTGGACACCGACGGCGCGGGCCCGGTGCGGCTGGTCGCGGACTCGCTGCTGGAGCTGGAGCAGTTGCTGGGCCCGGAGTTCACCGACCGGCCGCCGTACGAGCCGGACACCCAGCCGGGGCGGGACGAGCCGTTCACGGTCGTCGTGCTGGACGGGGTGGCGCTGCCGGCGGGCAGCCGGGCGGCGCTGGCGGGGTACCGCAACGCGGTGCTGATCGACCTGGCCGGGGCACTGGAGTGGCAGCCCGGCCCGCACCGGCTGCGTCTGCAACTCGCGGACAGTCGAGTGGAGTTGGTGAATACCGACCGCAACCGGCAGGACACCTCGACGGTGCTCGGCCGCCCGGACGCGCTGTCCGGCCCGGCGGCGGCCCGGTTCGCCACCGCGCTGGCGCCGTACCGCCTGGGCGACGCGCTGGACGCGGCCGAGCCGCTGAGCACCGACTTCGACCTGACGGCGCTGCTGGACGTCAACGACCTGTACCGGCACGACGTGGCGGCGCGCTGGGCGGCCCGGCCGCCGGGCGGGCGGCTGCGGGTGCCGATCGGCGTCGGCGCGGACGGCACGCCGGTGGAACTGGACCTGAAGGAGTCCGCGCAGGGCGGCATGGGCCCGCACGGCATGCTGATCGGCGCGACCGGCTCCGGCAAGTCCGAGCTGCTGCGCACCCTGGTGCTGGCGCTGGCGCTGACCCACTCCTCGGAGACGCTGAACTTCGTGCTGGTCGACTTCAAGGGCGGCGCGACCTTCCTCGGCCTGGACGACCTGCCGCACACCTCCGCGGTGATCACCAACCTGGCGGACGAGGCGGCCCTGGTCGACCGGATGCGCGACGCCCTGCACGGCGAGCTGAACCGCCGCCAGGAGCTGCTGCGCGCGGCCGGCACCTACAGCTCGCTGCTGGACTACGAGCAGGCCCGGGCGGCCGGCGCCCCGCTGGACCCGCTGCCGACGCTGTTCGTGGTGGTCGACGAGTTCAGCGAACTGCTTTCCGCGCACCGGGACTTCATGGACCTGTTCATCATGATCGGCCGGCTCGGCCGCTCGCTCGGCGTGCACCTGCTGCTCGCCTCGCAGCGCCTGGACGAGGGCCGGATGCACGCCCTGGAGTCGCACCTGTCGTACCGGATCGGCCTGCGCACCTTCTCCGCGATGGAGAGTCGCGGCGTGCTCGGCGTCCCGGACGCCTACCAGCTGCCCTCGCAGCCCGGCAACGGCATCCTGCGCAGCGACACCGCCACCCTGACCAGGTTCAAGTCCGCGTACGTCTCCGGCCCGTACCGGCGCCGGCGCGGCGCGGCCCGGCAGGCCGCGGCGGCCGGGCAGATCGTCCCGTACGGCACCGACTACGTGGCGCCGCGCCGCGCCGAACCCGAACTGCCCGCCCCCGTACCGGAGGACGAGCCGGCCACCACGCTGCTGGAACTCGCCGCCGAGCGGCTGCGCGACGCCGGGCCGCCCGCCCACCGGGTCTGGCTGCCGCCGCTGGAGACCCCGCCCACCCTGGACGAGCTGCTGCCGCCGCTGGCCCCCGTCCCCGGGTACGGCCTGGCCCCGGACGGACGCCCGGCGGTCGGCCCGCTGACCGTGCCGGTCGGCGTGGTGGACCGGCCGTTCCAGCAGCAGCGCGAGCTGCTGACCGCCGACCTGTCCGCGGCCGGCGGGCACGTCGGCGTGGCGGGTGGTCCGCAGAGCGGCAAGAGCACCCTGCTGCGGACCCTGGTGGCCGGGCTGGCACTCACCCACAGCCCGCGCGAAGTCCAGTTCTACTGCCTGGACTTCGGCGGCGGCACGCTCTCCGCGCTGCGCGACCTGCCGCACGTCGGCGGCGTCGCCGGGCGGCACGAGCCCGAGCGGGTGCAGCGCACCGTCGCCGAGGTCGCCGACGTCATCGCCCGCCGCGAACTGCTGTTCGCCCAGCGGAACATCGACTCCGCCGCCGCGTTCCGGCGCCGCCGGGCCGCCGCCGACCCGGTGCTCGGCGAGGAGCGGCACGGCGACGTGTTCCTGGTCGTCGACGGCTGGAACACCGTCCGCGAGGAGTTCGGCGCGCTGCTGCCCGCGCTCGCCCTGATCGCCGGCCGCGGCCTCAACTACGGCGTCCACCTGGTGGTTTCGGCCGCCCGCTGGAACGACGTCCCCAGCGGTCTGCGCGACCAGCTCGGCACCCGCTTCGAACTGCGGCTGGGCGACCCGATCGACTCGGTGATCAACATGCGCGCCGCCCAGACCGTCCCGCGGCTGCCCGGCCGCGGCCTGACCGCCGACCGCCACCACTTCCTCACCGCGCTGCCCCGGATCGACGGCCTCGGCGACAGCGAGAGCCTCACCGACGGCGTCGCCGACCTGATCGACGCCGTCGACGAGCACTGGACCGGCCCGCGCGCCCCGCAGGTGCGGATGCTGCCCGCCCTCCTCGACGCCGCCGAACTCCCGTCCCCCGAAGGACGGTTGCGCGTCCCGCTCGGCCTGGAGGGCAGCACCGTCGCGCCGCTCTGGCACGACTTCGAGGAGTCCCCGCACCTGCTCGTGGTCGGCGACAGCGAGAGCGGCAAGACCAACCTGCTGCGCCTGCTGGTCAACGCCATCACCACCGCCTACACCCCCGCCGAGGCCCGCATCATGCTGGTCGACTTCCGGCGCGGCCTGTACGAGAGCGTCCCCGAGGAGTACCGCCTCGGCTACGCCGTCGCCCTCGACGTCCTCAAGCAGGTCGTCACCGGCGCCGCCCGCGCGATGACCGCCCGGCTGCCCGGCGAGGAGATCAGCCCCGCCCGGCTGCGGCTGCGCGACTGGTGGACCGGCCCCGAACTGTTCGTCCTGGTCGACGACTACGACCTCGTCCCCACCCAGCCGGGCGCCGGACACCCCTTCGCCCCGGTCCTCGACCACCTCGCCCAGGGCACCGAACTCGGCCTCCACCTGATCGTCGCCCGCTCCGCCAACGGCATCGGCCGCGCCTACAACGACGCCCTGCTGCGCCGCCTCCAGGACGTCAACACCCCCGTCACCCTGCTCTCCTGCCCGCCCAGCGAGGGCACCCTCTTCGGCAGCGTCAAACCCCGCCAACTCCCGCCCGGCCGCGCCCTGCACATCACCCGGCGCCGCACCGTCCAGCTCCAGACCGCCCACCTCCCGGAGCCGGAGCCGGAACCCGAGCCGGAGCCGGGACCCGACCCCGAGCCGCCGTCCACGGCATGAGTGCCGACCCGCCGGCGCCGGCCGCCGGAGCGTCAGTCCAGGAAGAGCGCGGCGAGGCGCGGCAGGCGGCGCCGCACCTCGTCGCCGTCGGCGACGTCCCACCGGAGGCCGGCCGGCTCGGTCACGGCGCCGAGCGGGCCGGCCGCCGGGGAGGCCGCCAGCGCCTCGTCGAGCCCGTCCGGCTCGCCGGTGAGGCGGCGGTGGGCCCGGCGGGCCACCTGGCCGAAGTCCTCGTTCCCGATCAGCACGTCCCCGCCGCCGCGCACCGCCGGATGCTCGGCGAGGGCGTCCGGATCGGCGAGCGCGCGCTCGTACCAGTGCCGGCCGAGCGAGATCAGGCCGTCCCGGAAGTCCATGAACCCGTCGTCGGACCACCAGCCCTCGATGAGGAACGCCGCCGCCCACAGGTCGTACCGGTAGGCGTGCTCGCGCAGCTGCCACTGGCGCAGGGAGAACCGGACGACCTCGGCGGGCGTCCGGCTCACCAGCCGCTCCTCGCAGGCCCGTTCGATCGCGGCGGGCCGGTCGCCGACGTCCGGCCGCAACGCGTCGACCTCGGCGCACGCCCCGTCGACCAGGGCCCAGAACTCCTCGACGTCCATCACGGACCGAAGCATGCCAGCCGCCCCGGACAGCTCCGCGCCCGTCCGCCGCGACCGGCGGCTCAGTCGAGCGGGTGGGCGTCGACGTCCGCGAGGCGCACGTCCGGGTACTCGGCCGGGATGTCCGCCCGGAACCGCGCGGCCCACCCGGCGTCGAGGCCGCGCAGCAGGCGGGGCTGCCAGGCGAGCCGGCCGATCCGGGGGTCCCGGTCGGCGGGGAGGCGGCCCCGCCGCTCGCGCTCCCGCCGCCGGGCCGACGGGCCGGTGGCGTCGAGGGCGATCCAGTACAGGAGTTCGTCGAGGTCGGCCGTGGTGCGGCGCCGGAGCTCCCGGCCGAGGTCCACCACGACCCAGTGCAGGACGCCGTCGCGGACCTCGACGTAGGGGTGGGCGCCGTCCCGGGGGGCGAAGGCGACGAGTTCGCGCCCGCCGGCGCCGTCCAGCCCGGCCGCCAGCCCGGCCACGGCCGTCCGCACGTCCTCAAGGGTTATCGTCACATCGACGATTATGGCACGGCACGCACTTTCCGGTGAGCACCCCACTATTTGGTCCGTACTGTTCGGCTCCCCCGGCTTCGCCGAGGATCGAGGCATCGACGAAACCCCGTACGACTTGGGAGGGCAAGGGCGTGCACACGACCCACGGAACCGACGTGAGCATCCTCGGACTCGGCGCGATGGGCAGCGCGCTCGCCGAGACCCTGGTGAAGGCCGGACTGCGGACCACGGTCTGGAACCGCTCGGCGGGCCGGGCGGAGGCGCTCGTCGCCCGGGGAGCGGTCGAGGCCGCCTCCGCCGCCGAGGCGGTCCGGGCGAGCCCGCTGGTGGTCGTCTGCCTCTACGACCACGACTCGGTGCACGAGGTGCTCGACCCGCTCGTCGACGACCTGGCCGGACGGACGCTGGTCAACCTGACCACCACCAAGCCCGAGCAGGCCCGGCGGTCGGCCGCCTGGGCCGCCGGAGCGCGGATCGCCTACCTGGACGGCGGCATCATGGCGGTGCCGACCATGATCGGGCGGCCCGGGGCCTCGATCCTGTACAGCGGCTCGGAGACGGCGTTCCGCGAGCACGCGGCCGTGCTCGACCGGTGGGCGACCGGCACCTACTACGGCGAGGACGCCGGACTGGCGTCGCTCTACGACTTCGCGCTGCTCTCGGCGATGTACGTGATGTTCGCGGGGTTCATGCAGGGCGCCGCCGTGCTGGCGCCCGCGGGGGTCCCGGCGGGCCGCTTCGCGGAGCTGGCCGCCCCCTGGCTGACCGCGATGACCGGCGCGTTCGCCGGGTACGCCGAGGTGATCGACGGCGGCGACTACACGGTGCCGGGCCAGCAGAGCCTGACCTTCTCCAATCTCGGGCTGTTCGTCGAGGCGATCACCGAGGAGGGGGTGAGCGCCGAACCGGTCGCCATGGTCCAGCGCCTCGTCCAGCGGCAGGTGGACGCCGGCCACGGGGCGGAGGGGTTCGCCCGCGTCTTCGAGAGCCTCCGGCACCCGGCCGCCTGACCGCCCGACCGGGGACGCGGGCCCGGTGAACCGGCCGCCCCCTCGCGGCCGTATACCCCGACGATGAGCCTCTCCCGTCCCGGCCGGGCCGCCGGCGCAACCGAGTCGTCCGTCGCGTCCGGCCGCCGTTCCGGGCGGCGGCGGGAGGCGGTGGCCGCGCTGCCCGCCGGGAGCGGCGGCCGGGCGGCGGCGGTGGCGGTGGCCCGGTCGGAGCTCCGGGCGGTGGGAGAGCACTTCGTGATCGCCCCGGCCGGTGCCGACGCCGACGAACTGGCCTCGGCGGTACGGGGGTTGCAGCCGCTGCCGGGAAGCCTGATCGTCGTCGCGGCGGCCCCCGACTCGGCGACGGTGCTGCGCGACCGGATGGCCGACCTGGGACTGCTGGCCCGGGCCCGCGGGGTGTCCACGCTGGTGCTGGCCGCGTCGGGGCTGGCCGCGCTCGCGCCGAACGGGCGGCGGCCCGCCGAAGTGGTCGCGGAACGCGCCGAGCTGCCGGTGATCGCACCGGACGGCCTGGTGGAGATCTCCCCGGACGGCGAGCTGGACGTGGTCGCCCCGGACGGTTCGTCCGCCCCCGTCTCCTGGTGGTACTGCGCCCCCGGCGCCACCCCGCGCCGGGCCCGCCGGGCCGCCCGCAGCGCGATGGCCCCGCCCCCGGCGATCGCCCCGCCCCCCGCCACCGCGTTCGCCGCCAGCGCGTTCGCCGCCCCGTCCGCCCGCCCGCCCGCGCCCGTCGACGTGCGCCGACTGCCCGCCGGCTACTGGCTGACGCACACCGCGGCCCCGCCCGACGGCCCGCTGCCCGGGCTGGGGCTGGCCGCCGCCCCGGCCGGGACGACCGTGCTGGTGGTCGGGACGCCGACCTGCCCGGTGCTGCTGCCCGAGGACTTCGCGGACACCGTCGCCGCCCTGCCCGTCGACACCACCCGGCTGCTGGTGAGCGCCCCGTGGGCCGCACCGGACGAACTCGCGGCGCTGACCGGCACCCTCGCCGGCCGCCTGGCCCGCCCGGTGCAGGCCGCCATCGGGGTACCGGTGCTGGGGCCGGACGGGCCGACCTCCCGGATCCTGGACGCCCGCGGGCAGGCCCGCTGGGAGCCGTACCTGCTGCGGCTGACGGCCGCACCGGGCGAACCGACCGCGCCGTGGGCGTGGCGCAAGGGCCCGGCCGACTGGCGCACCGACGGCCCGGCCGTCTTCGAGGCCTTCCCGTACTGGGCGCTGGAGGCCGTCCCGGCGGGGCTGTGGCTGCGGCCCGAACCGCCGCACGTCCTCACCCCGCGCTTCCGCCGCCCGGAACCGGCCCGGCCGCTGCTGATCGTCGGCGAACGCGACCGGCCGGTGGCCGCCGACGTCTTCGAGGAGCTGGGGAACCTGCTGGACCGGCTGCCGACGACCGGCTCGGAGGGCTTCGGGCTGCTCGTCCACGGGCTGCTCGAACCGGACACGGTCCCGGTCGCCCGCTTCGTCGCCCGCCTGCACGACCTCGACTGGCTCGGCCCCGAACAGCCCACCGCCGGCCCGCCCGCCCCCGCCCCGGTCCGGTACGGCACCGCCGCCGCGCCGCCGCCCCGGCCGCTGCCGACCCCGACGGAGTCCCCCGCCGTCGCCGTCGCCCCCGCCGTCGCTCCCGCCGTTGCCGTCGAACCCGCTCCGCAGCCGACGCCGGAGCCGGAGCCGGAATTGGAGCTGGAGCCGGAACGGGAGCCGCTTCCGGCCCTCGCCCCGCCCGCTCGGCTCGCCACCAGCGGCGGCCCCGCCCCCGAGACCGCCACCGCACCCGCACCGGCACCGGCACCCGCACCCGCACCCGCCACGGCCACTTGGCCCCCACCCGAGCCCGCCCCCGCACCCATGCCCGCCCCCACGCCCTCGCCCTCGCCCACGCCCACGCCCGAGCGCGCACCTGAGCCGCTCCCCCTCCCCGAACCCGACGCGCCGCTCTCCCCCGCACCCCCTGACCCGCCGTCACCAGCGCCCGGACCCGCCGCCACCGCGCTCCGCTACCGCCGCTTCCGCCCGGAGGACGTCCCCGCCCCGCCCGTCGGCGCCAGCAGCGCGGCGGACCGGGACGCCGTCCGGGCGCTGCTCGGCGAGTACTACCACCGCTGTGCGGGACGGGTGGAGCAGGTCTCCACCCGGCTGCCGGCGCTGCGGTCGACGGCCAAGGACGACATCAAGCCGGACTTGGCGGCCGTCCTGGTGCACCACGGCGACACCGGCGTGCCGACCGACCGGGCGGGCCTGGTCGCGGCCGCCCGGGGCGGTGATCCGGAGCTGGCGCCGTTCCTGCGCTGCCTGGGGTCGGGGCTGCGGCGGCTGCCGAGCCACCACGGCGCGGTCCTGCTGGGCGCGCCGGGCGGTACGGATCCGGGGGCGCTGCTGGCCGAGTACGAGGTCGGACGGGTGCTGGTCGAACCGGGGCCGGTCACCGGGCTGTCCGCGACGGTCGCCGAACTACCCTACACGCCGGTCGAGTTCGTCGTCTGGTCGGCCACCGGCCGACGCACCGCCGCCTTCGCCGCCGGGACGGACGAGCCGCAGGTGACCTTCGCGCCGGGCACGTCCTTCACCGTGCTCGCCGTCCTCCCGGCCGACGAGGCCGACAGCGACGGCGGCGTGCCGAGCCGGGTCCTGCTGCGCGAGTCGACGGACGCCGGGGGCACCGATCGGGCCGAACGCGACCGGGCGGCCCTCACCCGCCTGCGGGCCTGGCTCGACCGGCGGGCCCGGATCGACCAGGCCGACCGCCGGACGGTCGACCGCCCCGAGCGCTTCCACCTCACCCCGGGGGTCGCACCGCTGCCGGGCCCCGCCGGGGCCTGACCCCACCGCCCCGCCCGGCCCCGGGGCGGCCCCGGACAGCACCCGGCGGCCGCCCCGGCGCCCACCCGCTACCAGCCCCCCGCCCCACCGTCGGCCCGGACCCCGTGCCCGCGCGCCTCCTCGCCCTGCCGCCCCACCGGCACGCCTTCCACCGGCACGCCCCGCTCCGTACGACGCGCGGTGCCCCTCGCCGCGCCGACCGTACCCGCCGCCGTGTCCGACCACCGGTCGGCGGGCGCGGTCGGCCCGTCCTCGCCGAGTCCCCAGACGGCCGGTACCACCCGCTCGCCAGCAGCCCGCCCGTCCGCCTCCGGCTCGTCCGGCCGCCGGACGGCCGTCGCCTTCCGCAGCGGCGCGGCCCACTCCGTCCGTGCCGCGCGGGCCTCCGTCCGCGCCGCCCCGTCGCGCTTCGGCCGGATCGCCCGCACCTCCCCGGGCCCCAGCTCGGACTCGGGGACCGGCACGTGCTCCCACCCCTCCGGCACCGGCGGCACCTCCCACCCGCCGACGGCAACGCCCCCGCCCGCACCGGCCACCGACCGACCGGCACCGGCAGCGACCCCGAGCCCCGGCAGCGCCGCCGCCACAGGCACCGCAGGCACCGCCACCGCTGCCGTCGCCGTCGCGTCCTGCGCCGACCATTCGTCCAGGCACTCCAGCCGGACGGCGAGGCCGCCCCGGGGTGCCCGGGCCGCGCCCGGCTCGTGCCGGAGTCCGTCGTGGCGGTGCCAACCGCCGTCCGGTGCGCGGTGCTCCAGCGTCAGTTCCCAGTCGCGGGCGGCGGGGACGTCGAGGCGGGCGCCGATCCGGGCGGGGAGCACCCAGGTGCCGTAGGGGGTGCGGGCCACCGCCCGCTGTTCGGGGGCGGTGGGGTCCGTGCCGGTCACGGTGATCCGCCACGCTCCACCCATCCGCAGCACGTCCACGCGAGGCCTCCCGAGCCGTTCCGCACCCGCTGGTTCCGGGGCGGGCGCGTTCGACCCGCCCCCTGCTCGACGGACCGGGGGCCGCCCCCGGTTCACCGGTCGTACCGGTCGCACCGGCCCGGCGGCGACGGCGAACGCCTGACGGCCGGTCAGCGAATTCCGGCCGACCATCACTTGAATGCTGAACTACGACCCGACTGACATCCCGTCCGATTACCGGTTCATCAGGCCACAATTTCCCGACAAACATACGAATACCCGGCCGAAACCTCGACCTCCCGAGGTCAAGGGACGGTCAACCGCGTGTGGCAGACTGCCGCCGGATCTTGGACGTCGTGGACGGAACGCCTAGCCAACCCGCATCCACCTGGGGGAATCCGTGTTCATACGCCTGCTGGGGCCCGTCGAGCTGCGGACCGCCGACGGCCGCGTGGTCGCGCCCGGCGGCCCCAAGCGGTCGGGCGTCCTGGCGCTGCTGGCGCTCGAACTGGGGCGGGTCGTCCCGGTCGCGCGGCTGTCCGAACTGCTGTGGGGCGACGCGGCGCCCGCCCAGTCCCGGGCCGCGCTGCAGGGGCACATCGCCGCCCTGCGCAAGCTGCTCGCCGGCACACCGTTCACCCTGCTGACCCGGACGCCCGGCTACCGGCTCGACGGGCCCGCCGACCAGGTCGACGCCCTCCGCTTCGACCACCTCACCGCCCGCGCCACCGCGCACCCCACCGCCCCGGACGCGGAGGCCGTGGCCCTGCTGGACGAGGCGCTGGGCCTGTGGCACGGCACCTCCGCCCTCGCCGACCTGCCGGAGACGGAGCTGCGCCGCGTCCTGACCGACCGGCTCGACCAGGACCGCACCCGGGCCCTGGAGTGCTGGGCCGAACGCCTGTTGCGCCTGGGCCGCGGCCCGGAGGCGGTCTCCGCACTCGACCGGGCCGTCGCCACCGACCCGCTGTACGAACCGGTGGCCGCCCTGCTGGTGCGCTGCCTGCACCGCTCCGGCCGCCCGGCCGACGCGCTCGCCGCCTACCACCGGGCCCGCCACCGGCTGGCCGACGCGCTGGGTGTCCGCCCGGGCCGGGTCCTGCAGTCGGCGGTCGACGAGGTCCTGGCCCCCGAGCCCGCCGCAACCCCCGTCAGCGGAGCGACAGTTCGGCCAGCAGCCGCTGCACCCCGTCCTCACCGAAGCGGTGCACCAGCAACGCGACCCAGCGCGTCACCTCCTCCCGCTCCGCCCGCGTCCACCGTCCCGCCGACGGGTGCTCGTCGACCACCAGCGCCCGGGCGATCCGGTGCAGCCCGGCCGGTACCTCCGGCAGCTCCCCCACACCCGCCCCGTCCAGCCCACCCGACCCGTCCAGCCCGTCCAGCGCGAGCCGACGGGCCGCCGCCGCCACCGTCCGGGCCCCGGACTCCGCCACCGCCAGGGCACCCCCGTCCGCCCGCAGAGCTCCCGCCGTCCCGTCCGTCGCGTCCGGGCGGTCCGTCCCGTCCGGGCGGTCCGGAACGACGTCCTCCGCTGCCAGCCACGATCCGATCAGCGCCCGGATCTCCGCTTCCCCGTCCATGCGCACCAGCATGCCAGTACCGGCACCTCCCGCCGCCGCCGTCACCGTCGCCCGCCTCCCCCGTCTCCCGCCGGCTCCCGTCGCCGCCGTCCCGTGCACCTGAACGGCCCCCACCCCGTCCGGCGTTCACCGGGCCCCCGGGTGCTCTGCCCGCAGCGAATCTGCGGCGGGCAGAGAAACGTCCGCGAGCGGGCGGCGGGGGGCAACAGTGGAGTGACCGACCCTCCGTCACCTCCACTTCCGGGAGAACCGATGACTCCACTCAGCACGCTCCGCCCCCGGGCGGAGGACGGCGACACCCCGCCCAGCCCGTTCGACGACCACCTGGCGGCGCTGCTGCTGGCCCGCCGGATCGTCCTGCTCGGCACCCAGGTCGACGACGTGTCGGCGAACCGGGTCTGCGCGCAGCTGCTGCTGCTCTCGGCCGAGGACCCGCGCACCGACATCAGCCTGTACATCAACAGCCCGGGCGGTTCGGTCACGGCGGGGCTGGCGATCTACGACACGATGCGGCTGATCCCGAACGACGTGTCGACCCTGGTGATGGGGTTCGCGGCCAGCATGGGCCAGTTCCTGCTGACGGTGGGCGCACCGGGCAAGCGGTTCGCGCTGCCGAACGCGCGGATCATGATGCACCAGCCGTCGGCGGGCATCGGCGGCACCGCGTCCGACATCGAGATCCAGGCGGAGAACCTGGAGTACACCAAGCGCGCCATCGAGCGGATCACCGCCGCGCACACCGGCCAGAGCGAGGAGACGATCGCCCGGGACGGCGACCGGGACCGCTGGTTCACCGCCGAACAGGCCCGCGAGTACGGGATGGTGGACCGGGTGCTGGAGTCGCTCTCCGAGGTCGGTTCGGCCTCGTCCCGTCGACGGGCGGGGCTGTGACATGGCCTCCTACCCGATTCCCTACGTGATCGAGCGGACCGCGCAGGGCGAGCGCTCGTACGACGTGTTCAGCCGGCTGCTGAACGAGCGGATCGTCTTCCTCGGCACCGAGATCGACGACGGCGTCGCCAACGCGGTGATCGCCCAACTGCTGCACCTGGAGTCCGCGAGCCCGGACGAGGAGATCGCGATCTACCTCAACTCGCCCGGCGGGTCGTTCACCTCGCTGATGGCGATCTACGACGCGATGACGTTCGTGCGCTGCCCGATCGCCACCTACTGCGTCGGCCAGGCGGCCTCCACCGCCGCCGTGCTGCTGGCCGGCGGCGACCCGGGGCGGCGCTCGGTGCTGCGCCACTCCCGGGTGCTGCTCGGCCAGCCCGCCAGCGGCGGCCGGCGCGGGACGGTCTCCGACCTGAGCCTGGCCGCGAAGGAGGTGCTGCGGATCCGCGCGCAGGTCGAGGAGGTGCTCTCCCGGCACACCGGCCACCCGGTGGCGACGCTGCGCGCCGACATGGACCGCGAGAAGGTGTTCGACGCCGACGAGGCCGTGGCGTACGGCCTCGCCGATCGGGTCCTGAACAACCGCGTGGTGTGAGGGGGTTCGAGAGGGCGCGGCGGTGGGCTCAGGCCGCCAGGCAGAGCCCGCCGTAGCGGCCCGCGGAGGCCGTCCGGCCGCGCAACGCGCTCGCCGTGGCGGCGGCGCCCGCGGCGGCGCTCACGGTGGCGGTCGCCCGGCGCGCCGAGGCCGCCCGGCGCGCGGCGGCCGCGCCGTGCGCCGCGACGAGTTCCCGCTGGACCAGCGAGAGCACGTCCCCGAGGCCGAGGCCGAGCGCCCGGGCGGCGGCCGCGAGCACCTCCGAGGAGGCCTCCTTGCGGCCGCGCTCCAGCTCCGACAGGTACGGCACCGAGATCCGGGCCGCCTCCGCGACGTCCTTCAACGTCCGCTCCTGGGCGAGCCGTTCGCGCCGCAGCACCCCGCCCACCACGTCCCGCAGCAGCGGCTCACGGGGCTCGGGCTCGACCTGCGGCAGCGGCTCGGGGCGCAGCGGGACGACGCGGGCCCGGGGTGCGTCGGACAGAGGTGTTGTCATCTCCCCAGCCTAGGCACCCCGGGCCGCGGGGGCAGCCCGCGCGGCTCTGCCCTCAGCAGAACGCCGCGCCGGGCCGCCCCCGTTGTCGGCCGTCACTCCCGGCCGGTCGTCACTCCTTGCCGGGCACCGCCAGGATGCACAGCAGCGAGCAGGCCACCGCCGAGGAGGGCGCGGTGGTGGTGGGGGTGGTGCCGGCGGGCGCGTTCGCGGCGACGAAGCTGGCGGACGCGGTGTTCTTCAGCGGCAGGGCCAGCAGCAGCGAGTCGCAGTAGACCTGGCGGCTGGTGCCGGCGGCCAGCGCGAAGGTCCCGGCGGCCTGTCGGCAGGCGGGCGTGCTGGGGTCGTTGACGGTGACAGCGGCGGCGTCGACGGGGCCCGCGTTGGTGACGGTGATCCGCCAGTGCGCGGTGCCGAGCAGGCCGAGCAGGCCGACGGGGCTGGTCTTGGCCCAGGGGCCGGGTCCGCCGGGTGCGCAGTCGCGGGTCAGGGCGGAGCCGCAGATCTCCTTCTCGACGGTGACCTTGGGCTGGCAGCCGGTGCCGGGCGCGACGGCGGTGGTGACGGTGTTGGAGGTGAGCGCGCCGGTGGTGTCGGTGCCGTTCGCGGTGTTGCTGACGGAGGTGGTGGTGCAGGCGGCGGCGACGGTGGTGCGGAAGCAGATCTGCGGCGCGTCGCCCCGGTAGTCGACCACCAGCATGGGGTGGTTGGTGGTGCTGAAGTCGCCGGTGCTGGTGAGCACGAGCTGGGCGGTGACGGTGAGCGCGGGGTGCGCCACGGGGTCGACGCCGGTCAGGTCGACGGTGCCGTCGGCGCCGAGCGGCGGGACGGTGACGGGCGCGCCGCCGGGGTCGGTGACCAGGACGCGGGAGGCGTTCAGGTCGACGTGGGTGAGGTCGATGTCGGTGATCCGGGCCCGGCTGTAGCCCTGGATGTGGCCGGTGCCGCCGTCGCAGTAGAAGTCGGTGGGCTTGAGGGTGACGGTGGCGCCGCTGTGCATGCAGGGGCTGGCGGCGGTGGCCGGGTCCATCGAGAACAGGATGCCGGCGTCGCCGAGGCCGATCAGGCAGCGGGTGGTGCTGTCGTACGCGTAGCCGTAGTCGCGGGTGACGCCGCCGTTGGCGCTGGGGTGGGTGGCGGGCGCCGGGAAGCCGGCGCAGGGGGCGGCGGCCGTCCAGTCGTAGCAGAAGGTGGTGCCGTTGCCGCCGCTGCCGCCCCAGGCGGGGAAGTAGCTGCGGGTGCCGCTGTCGGTGGTGACGGTCTCGGGGTCGAAGGTGAGGGTGCCGCCGCCGAGGCCGGAGAGCACGGCGGGGGCGGTGAGCGGGGAGCCGTCGACGGCGTAGCAGGTGACCAGGACGGCGGGGCCGCCGTTGGTGCTGGTGCAGGCGCCGTTGGGCTGTCCGGCGGTGTCGTACGAGGTGAAGGCGTCGTAGGTGTTGTAGCCGGCGCTCGGTGCGGCGGTGTGCGGGGTGGTCCAGCCGGCGCAGGTGGTGTTGGTGGCGGTGTCGAAGCAGCCGATGGCGGGCGGTCCGCTGACGCTGGAGCCGCTGCCCAGCGGGGCGGAGGAGGCGAACACCTTGTCGCCGACGGCGGTCACGCCGCCCTGGTAGAGCGCGGTGGGGGTGCCGGGCAGGTCGTGGTTGGGGGCGACGACCGGGCCGTAGGGCTGGCCGGCGCAGGGGGTGCGGGCGGGCAGGGCGAGGCAGAGGATCTGGCCGGTGCTGGCGACGGCGTACAGGTTGCCGCCGACCTCGACCAGTCCGGCGAGGCTGTTGGCGCTGCTGGGCGAGGTGCCGTTGGCGGCCAGCGCGGTGTAGCCGCAGTTGGCGTGGGCGGCCAGGTCGAGGCAGCCGACGCCGACGCCGGCGGTGGTGCTGGCGGGGTAGTACAGCAGGTTGGGCTGCTGCGGGTCGAGGACGTACTTGGAGGTCAGCGGGCTGCCGAGGTCACCGGTGTTGCCGGTGCCGAGCGGTCCGGCCGCGCTGTTGAGCGGGCGCGGCCAGGGGCCGCCGGTACAGGGCTGGCCGGTGGTGAGGCTGCTGCAGACCACCTTGGCGGCGGCCGGGGAGGCGTGGTGGTAGATGCTCCACGCCTGCACCTCCCCGGTGGGCGTGCGGTACAGCACGGGCGTGTAGCCGTCGCCGCCGGTGGCCTGCGCGGTCGGCTGGACGGGGGCGAGCAGCAGCGGGGACAGTTCCGTCCCGCCGGGCCGGGCGACCGGGTTCTCGGCCCGGACGGCGACGGTCGCCGTCCCGGGGTCGGTGCTCTGGAAGGTGCTGCCGTCGGTCGACCAGGACGGCGTCCAGCCGGGCGGCACCTGCAGCGAGCCGGGCACGTACGTCTGGGACGCGCCGGCCCCGCTGATCGGGTCGGTCACGGCGGCGGGCGCGGGGGCGTCCCCGGCCGCGCCGTTGCGGTACTGGACGGTCCACTTGAGGGTGTCGCCGTGCTCGGCGGTCGCGGCGCCGGGGTGGGTGACGTTCTGCACGCCCTTCACCAGCGAGGATCCGGCGGCGACGTTCGGTCCGCTCGGCTGGTCGGCGGCGGGGGCGGTCCCGCCGAGGCCGAGCAGCAGCAGGGCGGTGCTGACGGTCACCGCGAGGGCGGTGCGGGCGGTGCCGGCTCCACGGGGTCGGCGATCCGGGGTCGAAAGGGGCGGACGCGGGCTTTTCAGCACTGTTTCTCCACCTCGGGTGAGCAGTCGGCCCGACTGGTCGTCAGGCCACACCGCCGCCCAGGCTAGGGCGCCGAACTCCCTTTTCGTGGCCCGATTTTCCTATCGATCTCATGATGACCGAATATGACTGCGACTTTGCCCGCGGAAAACGAACTCCCGCCCCACGCTCGAAAATTCTTCCCATTACCGGTAAATCGTGCCGGGCTTCGCCACGCCGGGTGCGAGCAACTGGTCGACGGTCACGAAGGTGTAGCCCTGCGCGGCCAGCCCCTCCAGGACGGCGGGCAGCGCGGGCACGGTCCCGGCGTGCAGCGGGTGCAGCAGCACGATGCCGTCCCGCGCGGCGCCGTCCAGGACCCGGCGGGCGATCAGCGCGCTGTCCTCGGTGGCGTAGTCGCGGGCGGTCACCGTCCACAGCACCTGGGCCATGCCGAGCTCCCGGGCGATCCCCGAGACCCGGTCGTCGGTGCGTCCCTCCGGCGGCCGCATCAGGGTCGGGCGGCGGCCGGTGAGCTGCTCGATCGCGGCCGCGGTGCGGTCCAGCTCGTCCCTGACCCGGTCGTCCGGGACCTCGGTGAGCCGGGCGTGGGTCCAGGTGTGGTCGCCGACCGCGTGGCCCTCCCGGGCGATCCGCCGCACCAGCTCGGGGTACCGGTCGAGGTCGCGGCCCTCCAGGAAGAAGGTGGCCCGTCCGTGGTGGCGGGCGAGCAGGTCGAGGACCGCGTCGGTGGGTTCGCCGGGGCTGCCGTCGAAGGTGAGCGCGATGCACTTCGCCCGCGCGCAGTCCACCTCGCCCGCCGCCACCGTCCCCCCGCCCTGCCGCCGCGCCTCCGCGGGACCGACCGTGACCATCTCGAAGCTCCGCACGACCGCCACCACGACCAGCGCCGCGACCGCCAGCACCGCGACCCCCAGCAGCAGGAAGAACCGCGGCCGCTTCCGCACCATTGTCATACCGGCGACCCTACATTCCTCCTTTCACCCGATTCGACCACCGCCGCCCGGCCTCGATTCGCCCACGCACCTCCGCGAAGCGGCGGGAGGCGTCCTCGACGACCGTCACCCGGCCGGAGCGACCGGGGCGGCCGGGGCGAGCAGGGTGTGCAGGGAGCGGTTGTGGCGGCGCAGCCAGGCCAGGTACGCGGGGTTGCCGCCGGCCAGGTCGAGGTAGGCGTGGCAGAGGTCGACCCAGAGGCCGTCGAGCGCCGGGCCGCCGACGGTGTCGGGCCGCCAGGTGAGCAGCAGCCGGACGGCGAGCGGGTCGCCGTGGACGGGGCGCAGCACGGTGCCGGGGCCGGGCGGCGAGGTGGGCTGGCAGGGGCGGACGGCTTCGCCGGAGGCGACGAGTTCGGCGGCGGTGGCGTTGTCCCGGACCTGGACGACCCGCGGGTCGAGTCCGGCCTCGGCGAAGGCGCGGCGCAGTGCGGCGTACTCGTGGTCGGCGGTCGGGTCGACCATCCAGGTGTCGTGGGCGAGGTCGGCGAGGCTGACCACGGGCCGGCCGGCGGCAGGGTGGGTGGCGGCGAGGGCGACGAACTGGGGTTCGCGGGCGACCAGGACGCGCTGCTCGGTGCCGGCCGGCACGTGCAGCGGGAAGCCCTCGCTCTCGTGGACGAAGGCGATGTCGAGCTGTTCGGCGGCGACCAGGTGAAGCAGGGCGATCGCCGAGATGTCGATGTGGATGGTGGTCTCGGTCTCCGGGAGCCGGTCGTGGATGCGGCGCAGCCAGGCGGCGACGGCGCGGCTGCCGACGCTGCCGATCCGGAGCCGGCGGCGGCCCGGTCCGGCGGCCTCGGCGCGGGCGGCGGCGACCAGGGCGTCCAGTTCGGTGATCACGGGTCGGGCCCGGGAGAGCACGGTGTGGCCGAGGGCGGTGGGGCGGCTACCGGTCCGTTCGCGGGTGAACAGCCGTCCGCCGATGGACCGTTCGATGCGGTGCAGCTGGGTGGTCAGCGACGGCTGGGTCATGCCGAGTCGACGGGCGGCCTTGCGGACGCTGCCGGTGTCCGCGATCGCGCACAGCACTCGCAGGTGTCGGACGTCGAGCTCCATCACGGGAGCATAGCCAGGCACCCCGCGTCTGCCAAGAGCATGTCAAAGGATGCCCACGCAACGCCAAGTCCTCCGTCCCGCAAGGGTATTGGCCCGGACTATCGCCGGTTGCCATCTCCGCGCCCCGGCCGCCCTGCCCCAAGCTCGGTGCAACCACTCACCACCGCGTTCCGGGCGGCCTCCCCACGCCGCCGGGACCCGCGAAAAATGGAGTCCCCACATGAACCGCTCCATGACCGTGCTCGCCGCCGCCCTCGGACTGGTCCTCTCGGTCGGCACCGCGGCCACCGTGCCCACCGCCGCCGCGGCCGCCACCCCCTCGGCCGCCACCGCGGCCACCACCGCGGCCACCAGCCAGGGCTACACCCCCACCGCGGGCCTCGCCAAGTCCTCCGAGGACGCCAACAACAAGGCGTTCTACGAGGCCGTGATGAAGTCGGCCCGCGCCAAGCAGTCCGCCAACCCGTACCTGCTGGTCGTCGCCGTCACCTACGACGCCAGCCAGGCCCCGACCTTCCGGACCACCATCTCGCAGAGCGCGCAGATCTGGAACTCCTCGGTCACCAACGTCCAGCTCCGCTCCGGCACCAACGCCGACTTCCGCTACTACGAGGGCAACGACTCCCGCGGCTCGTACGCCTCCACCGACGGCCACGGCCGCGGCTACATCTTCCTCGACTACGCGCAGAACCGGCAGTACAGCTCGCTGCGCGTGGTCGCCCACGAGACCGGCCACGTCCTCGGCCTGCCCGACCACTACTCCGGCCCCTGCAGCGAGCTGATGTCCGGCGGCGGCCCCGGCACCTCCTGCACCAACCCGTACCCGAACGGCACCGAGCGCAGCCGGGTCAACAGCCTCTGGGCGTACGGCCTGGCCGCCGCCGGCTGACCCGGCCCGGCCCGGCGGCCCCCTCCCCGAGCAGGTGCGGGCCGGCTCGGAGGGGGTACCGACGGCGGAGGGGGGGGGCCCCCCCCCCCGGGGGGCCCCCCCCCCCCCCCCCCCCCCCCCCCCCCCCCGGGGGGGGCCCGGCCCCGGGGCGGGCGGG